>JAHFKS010000034.1 GCA_023245215.1 Candidatus Microgenomates bacterium
ATATCTTTCCTCCCGCATAAATAATATTCTGCAGCTAAAAATGAAGGATTGGCTGCCGGCGATTTTTCAAAACAAACATCAACTCTACCCAGTTCAAAATACGTTCTTTGATCCCCCGGAATAACTTCTAGACTCTCTTCACGGGATAGGCAGATTTTCGGATTAAACTGTTTTATTTCATCAAATAAATAGACATCTTTATATGTTTTCAGCCCCCAAAACAACTTAAAATCGGCTGTCGGCAGCTGGCGGCTCTTTAGTATGCTTAACACCGGCGCCACTCCGGTTCCAGTCGCCAAAAAGATTTTTTCCTTATTATTTTCTTTCAAAACAAACTGTCCTAAAGGACCGCTGAACTCAACCGGGCTATTAATATTCAAGCTCAGAAAATAATTCGATGCCAGCCCATTGGGAATTATTTCAATAATAAACTCTATTTGGTTTTTGACTTTATTTGAAGAAAAAATTGAATAAAGCCGGGGCTTCATATTGACTTTAAGGATCAGATATTGACCGGGCAGGAAATTAATTTCAACAGGGTCAACTAGCTTAAAAGTAAATAAATAAATATTATTTATCAGTTGTTTCTTTTCTGTAAGAATGGTTTTAAATGTAGTAAGCATTATAGTCTTGCTCTTTGGTTTATCTCTGCCTCAACCAGCTCTCTCGGCCGGCCGAATTTTAATCTGGAAAGCTGAATAATGGCTTTGGAGACTTTTTCATTCTCTTGGGCTTTGAATTTCTTCAAATCTTTTGTCAAGTCGACGGAAAAAGGCGGCACCGGCTCGTTGTCAACTATCGTTTTCATATAAACATGGAATCTTTCTATATTTATCAGGTCGGATTCTCCGAAAACCGGCTGGTATTCCCGCTGTAGGTAAGAAGCGTCGGTGACGCCGACACGGAACGATACCAGGCTGCCGACATTGCCGAAAACGGCGTTTTTCACTTCCTCTTCCATCTGCCCGATGAACTGGTTTGCGACGGTTAAATTGAGGTGGTATTTTCTCGCTTCGCTCAATATTGTCGCAAAGTCCGGAGTGGCAAAGTTTTGGAATTCATCGACATAGAGGAAAAAATCCCGCCTTTTTTCTTCGGGAATTTCTTGTCGGCTCATGGCCGCGACTAGGACTTTCGGGATCAAAACCAAACCCAAAAATGACGAGTTTTCTTCTCCTAATTTTCCTTTCGATAAATTAATTAAAAGAATTTTCCCCTCATCCATACAGCGCCTGAAATCAAAGGCCGACGCCGACTGGCCGATTATATTTCTCATGGTTTTATTTGTGACAAAACGGCCGAATTTGGAAACGATATAGTCTAAAACCTCTGATTTGTGAAAATCGGAAGTCTGGGCAATTTGATCGGTCCAGTAACGCCTGACTATCGGATCCTGGACTTTTGGAAGCAGTTCTTGGACGTATTTTGGATCGGTCAAAACTCTCACCACTTCAACGAAGGTGCTGCCGGTGTCGCTCATCACCGTCAACATGGCGTTACGGACTGCGTGTTCAAATCGGGGGCCGATAATGCCGGTCCGCTGCGGGTCGTACAATTTATACATCAGGTTGATGATCGCCGTTGTCAGAAAATGCTTCTGGTCTTCTGTCTTCGCCTCAAGAAGGTTCAGCCCCATCGGCCTTTCCGTATCTGACGGGTCAAAATAGATGACGTCTTCTGCCCGCTCCGGAGGAATAAATTTGACGATGTTGTCTATCAAGTCACCGTGGGGGTCGATAACGCAGACTCCATGGCCCGCCTTGATGTCCTGGATTGCCATGTCTTCCAACAATACCGATTTTCCCGTTCCGGTCTTACCAATGATGTAAACGTGGCGGCGGCGGTCGTCCTCGCCGATATATACCGGTCGTTTGACTCCGCGGTAATAACCTTGTCCTATAAAAGTACCCTGTTCTTGGGGGACTTCAGACGGGACCGGGGCGGTTTTCGCCTTCAACCATTGTATATGGGGCGTTTCAATAGTCTTATTTGGAAAATGAAAAAGGCTCGCCAGTTCGTCGGTTGACAGAATTGAAACCGATTTAAAAAAAGGCAGGTCAATCACGGGGAAGAATTTATAAATAAAATTGATCATAAATGTTCCCTTGAAAAGATTTTTTGCCGTAGTAAAGTTGTTCAGGTCTGATCCGAACTGGGAAAAAGCAGTTTTTATATTTTTAAGGTGCAGATCAGCCATCTCTTTGGTCGGCGACGAGACCACGAATCTGATTGCTGTTTCAAAACCGCTCTTTGAACTTTTGTCATCTATACGCTCCAAAACCTTGGGGTCGGTTTTGAAAGTGGCTTTTTCCGGGTTGGCCTCGTTTTTTTTGGTTGAGGAAACATACGACTTCCCGGTCTTTTTCCATTTGCCGTCAGCCGGCCTTATTAATATTTGGATAATCATCCCTTCGTTCTCGCCTATTTTAGAAACCGCCGAAGTAATTGTCGCCAAAGAATCCGTCGGCAGATCCTTATAAGTCCTAAAAGGAAGATAAGGAGCTTCTTTTGTTACGATGGCCCCAAAAGTTACCTTGCCTTCCTCATTAAAAATATTGGGTTCGTCTACTTTTCTGACGTCGGCGTTTGGATAATAGCTGTAAATAGTTTTTTCCACCAAGTCAATAATCCTGTTGGGCGCAGAAACATAAAATCTGATCTCGGATTTCCTGCCGACGATTTCAAAAGAAATCACGTCGTCTACTTCTAAAAAGGAAAACATGCCTGATTTTTTCAAGCTGGAAAAAGAAGAAAACATCTGGTCGGCGGCGTCGATTTTGATTTCGTTTTCTTTTGGCAGTTTGACTTCTACTGTCACCATTTCCAAGGAGATTTGTTCACGCTTTTTTAAGCGCATATAAATGATGACAAAATAGATAAGGACCAAAGTCAAGCCTCCGGCTAAAAAGGCCGTCAATAAAGCTAAACCAACCGTCATCACCCTGTCAATAATAATTTGGTAGGCTAATGGATCCATACTGCTTCAATATAAAAGTATATAATAAAAACATGAACGACATGAAGGAAATCCTCAAAAAATTGAATGTTATGTCATTAAAGAGCAAGCAAAGTGATATTTTTTTATTGTTGGTGCTATTTTTATTGATATTTTTGTCAACTAATATTTATTTTTCTCAAACACTATCACCTATTTATTTTGGTTTGGTAAACAACAACAGGAAAGACGTCGTTGAATTTCTCCAAAAAATCAGGGCTCTGCCCCAGTTTGCAAAACAGATAAATTACTTTGAAAACAGCATTGGTCCTTCATTGAAAAACGACGTTTTCTCTGTTGAAAGAGCGAGAGAGGTGAAGATCAAAGAACTTGAACAAATATTGACAAAGAACCCTCAATCACGAGATGTTCTATATAGTCTTTATTTGCTTTATAAAGAAAAAAACGATAACTTAACCGCAGCAAAATATTTAAGATTGGCAAAAGCGGTTGACCCATTGGTAAAATAATAAGTATGCTAAAACAAGTCCATCTCTATATTAAAGGCGATGTTATTGGTGTCGGTTTTCGCGCCTGGACCAAAATTCAGGCAAAGATTACCGGAGTCACCGGCTGGGTGAGAAATAATTTTTCCCACCCGGATGTTTTCGGAGTCGGCGGTGGCGTAGAAGTTGTTATTCAAGGGGAAGAAAATAAAGTCAAATCAATGATTGAATCTATTAAAAAAGGCCCTGCCGTGTCCCGGGTCGACGACGTTGAAGCTTATTGGCAGGACGCCAAGGAGATATTTGAAGGTTTTGAAATCAGAAAATAATCTTTTCTTTTTTAAGGCTGAAAAAACCATCTCTGGTAATGATTAGATGATCAATCAAATTTATCCCTAAGATATTTCCCGCAGAAACAAGGTTTTTCGTAATTTTTATGTCGTCATCCGACGGCTTCAATACTCCAGAAGGGTGGTTGTGGCAGATAATTATTTGGGCAGCGTGGCGCTTAATCGCTGCTCCAAACGTTTCCCTTGGGTGGATTAAGTTGCTGTTCAAATTTCCAACCGAAACCGTATCTATGCCGATTATTTTATTTTGGTTGTCCAGGGAAATAACCAACAAGTGTTCTTTATGGTAATTGATAATTTTTCCTTTAACAGCTTCGTAAATATCTTCAGGCGAGACGGTAACTCTGTTTTCAATTTTTAGCGAAGAAACAGTCAACCGCCTGGCTAACTCAAAGCAGGCGGTCAGCTGGCAAGCTTTAGCAGGCCCCAAACCTTTGATTGTTTTCAAATCTTCAATTGATGCTTCCGATATCGACTGTAATGAACCAAATTCAGACAATAATTTCTGGGAAATTATCATTACCGGCTCGCCCCTGACTCCTTTTCCAAAAATAAGCGTCAAGAGTTCCTGCAAAGATAAAGTTTCGACGCCATATTTTAAAAGGCGCTCTCTCGGCC
>JAHFKS010000017.1 GCA_023245215.1 Candidatus Microgenomates bacterium
GTCCAAAAGATAAAAGCCCCCAAAAACAAAATTTCCTCAAACATAATAATTGACCCTACCTTATAGGCATCATCTGTTTTTTTACCCTTCCTGAATATAAGAAAATTTACCAAAATCGATATCCCTAATATTAAAAACAAGCTCATCCGGTTAAAAGGCAGGAGTTTGATTGTTCCGAGGACATAAGTAATATAAGTAAGAAAAATAATCGCAAGCACCCTGGCAAAAGGATAGCCTAGATCAAAAGAAAACCGGTTGAAAATCCTTTTAGTGAGAGGGAAAAACACCAGGCCGATTGCGAAAACCCACAGATACCAATAAAGCGAAGTAAAAAGCCAAGTCATATCTTTTTATTATATAATAAGAAAAAACTATGGAACCTAAATATAATCCGTTACAGCTCGAGGAAAAATTATACCAGGAATGGGAAAAGAAAAGCTTAAGCTCAGTGAATAAAGGCACTCCTTTTACTATTTTAATGCCTCCTCCAAATGCAAATGCCTCGCTCCATGCCGGTCACGGAATGTATACGATGGAAGATATAATGATTAGATATAAAAGATTGAGGGGTTTTGCTTCCCTATGGATTCCAGGAACCGATCACGCAGGGTTTGAGACCCAATTTGTCTACGAAAAACACCTTTCTAAAAAAGATAAATCGAGATTCGATTTTAGCAGACAGGACTTATATAACGACATACATCAATTTGTAAAAGATAATTCCGGATTAATTTATAGTCAATTTAAAAGACTTGGTTTTTTGGCTGATTGGAAAAGGAGCGTTTTTACTCTAGACGAGCATGTTTTAAAAACCGTCTTAGAGACTTTTACTAAAATGGAGAAAGAAGGTTACATTTATAAAGACGAGTACATTGTCAATTATTGTACTCACGACGGAACTTCCTTATCTGAATTGGAGACCGTTCATGTTGAACGCAAGGATCCGCTTTATTACCTCAAATACGGTCCTTTTATTTTGGCGACTGTCCGTCCTGAAACAAAGTTCGGAGATACGGCAGTGGCAGTTCATCCCAAAGACAAACGCTATAAAAAATGGATAGGAAAAGAAATAGAAGTTGAAGGGCTGTTGGGAAAGTTTAAGATCAAAGTGATTGCTGACGAAATGGTCGATATGAAATTTGGAACAGGAGTAGTCAAAATTACTCCTGCCCATGATCCCAACGACTTTGAAGCTGGCAAACGGCACGGACTGGAAGTAAAAAAAATAATTAACATAGACGGCCGTCTTAATGAGTTAACCGGGCCATATGCCGGATTAAAGGTAAAACAAGCCCGGGAAAAAGTTGTTGAAGATTTAAAGAAGAAGGGTTTGATTGAAAAAATTGACGAAAACTATATCCATTCAGTCACTGTTTGTTACAAGTGCGGCCGTGATCTTGAGCCAACAATTATTCCTAACTGGTTTATTAAGGTAAAAGAGCTTAAAAAACCGGTAATCGATGTAATAAATAAGGAGAAAATAAAATTCTTTCCAAAGCGTTTTAAGAAGCAGATTTTACAGTGGTTGGAAGTTATGCATGATTGGCCAATCAGCCGTCAGATTGTTTGGGGAATCAGGATACCGGTGTGGTACTTGGTTAACGATAATGAAAACAAAATTTGGCTAAGTTTTATTGACCGTAAAGGGCAGTTTAAAAAAGGAACAATCAGTCAATACCTCGGAGAAGGCTACCAACTTGACGAAATAAAAGAAGGCTTGCAGCAAATGACCGTTCCTATATATAAAAAAGAATCGGTTAAATATATTGTTTCAGTCAATGAACCGAAGGACGGTCAGAATTGGATCCAGGAGACTGACACTTTTGACACCTGGTTTTCTTCGGGCCAATGGCCTTTAGTAACGCTAAAAAAAGAAGAATATAAAACAAGATTTCCTACAGATGTGATGGGAACTTTGTCTGATATTCTTCCTTTCTGGGTTTCAAGAATGATAATGTTTTCCTTGTACGTCAAAAAAGAGATTCCGTTCAAGGATGTTTATCTTTGGTCAAAGGTAGTCGATTCAAAGGGACAAAAAATGAGCAAAAGCAAAGGAAATGTCATTAACCCGATTGATTTGGTAAATAAATACGGAGCTGATGCCTTCCGGGCCTCTCTGATTTTCGGCACGAGCCCGGGTGGAAACGTACCTTTAGCTGAAGAAAAAGTCATCGGAATGAGAAATTTTACGAACAAGATTTGGAATATAGGGCGATTTATATTCATGAATAAAAATTCAAATGACAAAATTCAAATGACAAATCAAGCTCAAAATTCAAAAACATTAAACGATTTAACAAAAGAATTCAAAGAAGAAAAGAAAAAGTATTTAAAGTCTATGGACGGATACCGGTTTTCCCAGGCATTGGGGATGGTCTATGAGTTTATCTGGCACCGTTTTGCGGATTATTATATCGAGCAATTGAAAGACGGGGTGATTAATGGTAATATAGAAGCTCGGAAAACCTTGGAAGCAGTTTATTTAGAGAATCTGAAAATGCTCCACCCGTTTATTCCTTTTGTCACCGAGGCGGGCTGGAAGGTTTTTAAAGGAAAAGACAGTTCGATATTAAACGAAAAGTTATAAAGTTTATAAAATTATGAAAAGAACTTATCAGCCGAAAAAAGGCAAAAGAAGAAACAAACACGGATTTTTGAAAAGAATGAAGAGCCACGACGGAAGAAGAGTATTAAAAAGGAGAAGAGTAAAGGGAAGGAAAAGGCTTTCAATTTAATTTATCATGCTAAATCCATCATTTTTTAACAGCATTTTTGTTTTTCCCATCCTCAACCTGCTGGTTCTGTTATATAAGGTCTTTTTACTCGTAAAGCTTCCGGGAGCGTTTGGTCTGGCCATCATCGGACTGACGATTTTAATCCGTGGGCTTTTCCAGCCTTTTTTCAAGCAGCAGATGGAAATGTCAAAAAAAATGCAGGATTTAAAACCGCACCTTGATCGTCTTAATGAAAAACACAAAAACGATCAAAAACAACTCCAACAGGAACAATTGAAACTCTATCAGCAGGAAGGGATTAATCCGGCCTCGGGGTGTTTGTTCATGATTATCCAGATACCGGTTTTTATTGCTTTATATCAGACTCTATCTCTATTTTTGTTAAAGGGCCAGGGCGCCCAGGTAATTACACAGATCAATAAAGTTTTGTATGCCCCTTGGTTAAAGATTGCCTCGATTGATCCTTGGTTTTTCGGATTAAATTTGGCGGTAACACCACAAAAGTCCGGACAATGGTATTATCTTCTAATTCCTTTGGTTACAGGTTTATTACAGTATTTCCAGGCAATAGCTATGACTCCACCCAGCACCAACTTGCCGGCAGTCCAAGGTCAAAAAGATAAAAAAGATGATTCGGGAGACTTCCAAAAAGCCATGACTACCCAGATGAAATTTTTGTTTCCGCTCATGATCGGTTGGTTTGCTTATACTTTGCCGTTTGGCCTATCTTTGTATTGGAACATTTTTTCGTTGTTTAGTATTATTCAAGGTAGACAATTAAAAGTTAAAAATTAATTATGGATAAATCAGAAGTAATTAAGACAGAAACAGAAGCGCTTTTGAGCAAAATGGTCGACAAGTTTTCCGTAGAAGTGCTTGAAGAAGAAGGAATTTTTCAGGTGATTATTAAAACCGAAGAAGAAGTTTCCACGGTAATCGGCCGTCACGGAGAAACTATCAGGGCAATCCAGAAGATTCTTGAAGTGATTTTGTATAAAAAGTTCGGCGAGACAGTCGAGATTTTGGTCAACGTCAATGATTTCCGGGAAAAGCAGCAGGAAAGGCTCGAGGCTTTAGCGAGCGAATACGCTGAAAAAACTCAAGCCGGCCACAGCCCGAGTTTTATCCGAAATCTGTCGTCATATGAAAGAAAGCTAATCCACGAGTTTGTCACAAAAAACTATCCGGAATTGACGACTTACTCGATTGGCGAGGGAAGAGACAGACGGCTCGTCGTCGACATGAAAACCAATACTCCGGTGAGCGCCTAAGCTTGTTTCCCCGCTTCATTTTTGCTAAAGTGATATTTATATGAATCCGGGAAATGCCGAGCAAAATTCGCAGGAAAAGACTCCTCAACAGAGCGCTGCTGAAGCTGCCAGACAGTTAATCCAAGAGATAAGACAGGAGAGAGCTGCTCAACTGGCGGCCATCGACTCGGAAGTGGATCCTGATAGAGCGCAGCAGCTCCGCGATCAGTTATCAGTCGAGATCCAAAAAGAATTAAAAGACCTTCATATTACTACCGAACAAGCGAAAGACGCCAGGGATCAAAACAAGCAAGAAGACTTTGATAAAAACAGCAAAAATGTCAAAAAAACCATTCTTGAAACTAAAGAACTAATGGATAAAGACATCCACGTTGGCGACCAAAAGACCGAGACCCTGATAAAAGAAATCGCCAGCCTGATTGAAAAAGGGGAAATAACCGATGAACAAACCGTCGCCATAGAAAAGGGTTTGGATAAATGGTTGTCCGGAGCGGAAAAGATTGTTATTTCAAATAGCGATCAAAAGAGTAATTTTCAGAAAGCCGTTGATGACATTATTACCCAGGATTCCGATGCCGGCCGGAAGATTACTGATTTTTTGGAAAAAAATGCTTCCGAATTTGGCCAAACGCGGGAGACAATGGCGGAAAAGTTTAATGAAGCGCCAAGAACCGAAGCAGAAATGAAATTACTGAGAGAAGAAGCTTTGAACCAGCAAGCATTTGATCAAGACAATGGCCAGTACTATTCAAAACGATTTACTTCAGACCAGATTGAATTGATAGAAAAATTTTACTCACCAAGAAAATTTCTTGCTTTTCTTGATGAAATGGAGACAGGAGTTACCTCAGACAATAAAATAGATAAAGTAAGAGTTAAATTTATTAAAGAAAGAAAAGAAGACTTAAAGAGGCAGTTCAAGGAAAATTTTGAAGAAAAACAAAAACCTTATACTGAAGAAACTATAAATGACTTAGTGGAAAAAAATTGGATGCAGGAAGTTTCCAGGGAAATCAACTGGAAAGTGTCAGAAGTAGTTAATCAGTTATTTTTGGAGCTGCAGCAGAAAAGGCCGGATAAGTTTTATGACGAAATTATGCAGGAGGATATCTTTCAGGGTCCTTCACAAATTCAGCACCGGATCCAAAGCGCAATCAATAATTTATATTCAAAGATTTCAGAGATTGAAAGGAATGATAGTGATCCTCTTAACGATAAGATTAAGAATCTAAATATAAAGCTTTATCGTTATGCCGCACCGGAGTCATATATTGACGAAAGGGACGGCAAGGTCTATCCGAGACTGAAACCGTTGCCATTCGGGCAGGAAATTCCTTTGAGCGAATACATTCAATATCTCAATGTCACAATTGACCATACTATTCATAGAACAGAGTATTTTCACAATGCTAGAGCGATGTTTAACCATCCTCCAGGCGAAAAAGGATTTTATTCGCAGCTTGGAGGATATGCAGAAAGCTTAAAGGGCACTGATATTGATGAAATAATGCTTCTACCAGATGGTAAATATGTCATGCAGGCTTATCAGCTCTACGAAAAGATGCTTGAAGAAGATTTCGCCTCGCTCGACTGGCGCCACCGGCCGGACCAGTTTACCAACCAGCTTCAGAGGATAAACAGCAAAATAGAACAGGAAGTAATAGATATGTTGGGAAAATATTATCCTGGTTTATCAAGAGAAAGAGTCAGAAACATTGTCAATTCTGCAGTTGGAATCGGTCGGGGAATGTTTTTGACCGAAGCAGAAAAAAGCGCTTATGCCGACCCGGTTGACGCCGAAGGCAACGGCATGGTCGCTTCTTATTCGACCAACGACGCCGGTTCGCTAAACGTCTTCAATCCTCTTCATACCGCCTTGAGATGGCAGGGAGAACATCTTTGGAACATGATCTATTTTATGCCGCTTGAGGGAAATCCTGGCCACGCCTGGAATCATAAAAAAGCTTGGGACAACATGGGTAAATATATGAATTCGTTTATCGCCGGCAAGGGTCGTGAGGATATGCCTTTATTCGGAGAAAAAAAACCGTATAAGATTTTTGCCGATGAGATGATTGACCTGGTCGGCGTCGGCGGCCCGGCCAAGCGTAAAGGCTGGAGGATGCTTTATAGTATGGAAGGCCATTATGTCTATGACAAAGAAGCAGATGGAAAATCAACCTTTAATGCTCTGCAAACATATAAAGCCATGGAGGCAATAGGTTACGAAGCTGTTTTCAATTTTATTGACACCCAGTTGAAGAGTTTTGGCGGCGACCTGTTAAAAGCCACTAAAGGTAGGGGTATGGAAAGAAGAAATGAACTCTTTAAATTTCTTTATAAGAGATATTTTCATCAGGGTAAAGAGAGTAATTATCAAGAAAGTGAATTTAATAGTTATATGGAAGGATTGAGAAAAGAAGGCGAGGGAAAAGCCATAGATAAAGCTAAAGAAGGAAAACTGTCAGGCGATGATTGGAATGAAATAGTGCAGAATGAAATGTCAATAAATTTTTTAGATGATTTTCTTGCACATTATGTAGCGGAAAGATTTCCTTCAAAGTTTTTAAGGATGGACCGCAACCGTTTCCACGCCAAAGGAGTCAGCCGTTGGGAAAAAACTTATCAGCAGATGAAAGAAAAAGGCTGGGACAGGAAAAAATTTGACGACGTAATGAAGGATATGTCTATGGCGGAAATGCTTTTCCGCAGAAGGGTGAGCGAAATGATCAGGCAGCATGTTGCTTTGGATAAAGATTTGACATTGGACAAAATTGACAATCTGCCTTTTCGTCTTGATGAAGAGTCAATAAGGGATTTATTGTCAAAAACTAACGATGGTAAATCCGAATTTTTATCACCAGAAAGAGTTGAAAACGTCGTATCTTTATTTAGACAGATTAAAACTAATTTTGACAATCTTGATTTTCTTGATAAACGAGCGTCTGAAGAAATAAGAAAATATACTTTTACTTTTGGACTTGAAGATACTGATGTTTCTTTGATGGCTTTCCGGGGAACCGGGCCGAGGATGATTGCCCGCGCCATAAAAGATACCGGGGGCATAGAAAGTGAAGTCATCCCTTGGATTTTGAATATGCCCCAGCTATTGAACGAAATCGCAATTAGCGGATCGCACGATTTTTCCAAAATCACTGAATACTTGAGAAAAGCCCAGATGGCCATTACAATGGTTCACGGTCCGGCGGCCACTTATGAGTACGTCTACAAAATCGCCGGCCTTGTTATCAACTATTTTAAAAAAGATACTATTGCCAAACCATTATTTGGATTATTTGGTCAAGGGCGAATTAATTCTATTGCTGCAGAATACGCCGGCCGGGGGTCAGCTGTCTGGGAATGGGACGTCAGAGATATAGATAATTTTATTGTTGCCTTGGAATCATACCGTCTTCTGCCAAAAAACGCATTTGACATGCAGGGGCCGATGGGCGGAGGAGGAAAAAAAGGTCCAAAGTTTGAAGATGTCTGGGTAAAGCTACCCTTTATGAAAACTCCAATAAAACTGCCTTTTAAAAAGCTTAAAACGGACTTCCCATACAATTCAGCGAAATTAAGAGCTGACTTTGGAGCTTCGCCAAAAGATATTACCATAGCGATGCTGTATCAATTTATTCCTCTCTTGGGTGTTTTCTTGATTTGGCAGTATATTAATAAAGCCCGTGAAGAAGCAGAGGGAAAGAAAAAATAATTTGTTATTATTAATCTATAATGAAAAATTTTAAACTGACACTAATTTTAATATTTTTATTCCTGTTTTTATTTAAGGCTAATTTATCAGCCCAAGTATCATATTTACAAATTCCCGGCATCAGCTGCGGAGTCGCCGGTGATATCCAAACTAATAAGTGTTGTGCGCCTTTTAAGGCCGAGCCGGTTGGTTTGCCTGATTTAGGTACGCCCTGGCAGGTAATAAAAGGTGTAATTTTGGGTCCGGGATTAAATTTTATTCAATCTTTCTCCAAACCGATTGAGGACTATCAAAATAAGCTATTAATACCTTGTCTCGAAGGGTCACAATCTACATCCGACCCTTCGGATATAAACTGCCGGTGCGAAATAACAGTGACGCCGACGCCAGCGGCTTTGATAGCTTTACAGGTGTTTTGCGATAATCAAACTGGCGCCAGCGATAAATCACGCTGCAATACTTGTATCAAGGGTGGCGGGGCGTGGACAGGAATTGGTTGCGTCCAAGGCAGTCTGAGTAGTTTTATCAGTCAAACTATTTTTGGCTGGGGAATAGGTTTGGCCGGTGGTTTTGCCTTGCTTTGTATAATCTATGCTGCTTTCCAGATGCAGTCATCACAAGGAAATCCGGAGAAGCTTAAAAAGGCTCAGGAGTTAATTACTTCTTGTATCATGGGCTTGATGCTTATTATTTTTTCTGTATTTATTTTAAGATTAATTGGAATCAATATATTACAGATACCTGGATTTAAATAAGGCACTCTTATTTTATGCAGTTGTTCCCCCGCTTCCACTATTTACATCTTTTTTGTCTGGCGGAGTATATGGACCTAACATTCTAAATAATTTATTAGGCATTATTTTTTGACCTACTTTTCCTAATATTCCACCAGGACCAATTGCTCCTAAAGCTAGAGATAAACTACCAAATGGTGCTATTACACCCATAGCTCCTCCACCGACCGCAGCTGCACCGCCAAAGAAGGTTCCTATACCGAGATTGAACGGCAGGTCTTTTATGCCCAAAGCTTCCTTAGTAACTTTTACTAAATCAGGAATCATTATCATAAGCCCTATACCGACTAATATCTTAAAAGAATTATTATCAAATCCATTAAGATAAGGCAGATTTAAATTATTATAACCTTGTGGAGTAGTGCTATTGACAATTATAAATCCAAGGAGGAAGACGGCAATCGTAATAGGAAAAGCAATGAGATTTCCAATGAGGTTTTTTATCCAACTGGTAAAAATATTTTTTCCGGGAATGGCCTCAAACATCAATAAGAATGGACCGATAATAACCAATAATAATAATTTTATATATGAGCTGAATAACAAGGCAAAAATTCTAAAAACAAGCAGGACGAGTGTTGATCCTATAAGGATCATTAATAAAGCAGTAACAAGGGTTGTTCCTATCATGTATAAGCTTAACATAACAAGAGCAAAAAGAGGTGGTCCTAATATAGCGTAGGGAAGATCTCCGATACCAAAGGTAGCGCCCATAATATTATTAAGTGCTTTACCGATAGGTTCGATAAAATTTTTGTCTAAATGCAATTGATTAAACATAATTACAGTAAAAATTCCACCAACAATAGCTTTGGCTGCGGTTGAAACCCATATAGGAAATAAACCAAATAACGCATCGGCTAATTTTGGCAGGACCCCAAGTGAAGTAAACCACTGCCGGCCGGCAGAAACGTCCAAGAATATTTGGGTTAAGCTGGCGCCGAGGTAATTATTTTGGAACTGGACGGCATTATAATTATTATTATTGCTGCTCAAAACAGAGACAATAAGAATAATAGAAACATACATCAAATCAATCAAAAATCCGGCGATGGCAAAAGAAAAAGTAATCAAAATCAAGGCGATAACAATCTTGGGTAAAGCGTTTTCTACGGAGATTACAGTTTGGGGATTCATTTTCATCCTGAACATCACCATAAATCCGATGGCAATGAGGACAATAACAAGGAGCATATAAGCCAGATCTCGGAAGACTTTCCAAAGATTGGCATAAGGTTTGATGGCGGCAAATCCCAAACCTTCAGCCGCATAAGTTTTTGGGATAAAGCCGGAAGATTGAAGCCCAGAATAAGCCCAAGAGATTCCCGACGCCGGTGGGTTTGCAAAAGGAAAGATAATCAATTTGCTCATGTAACCAAAAATACTTTTATCGTATTTTTTTTTGGCATCAGACGGTTTATCAGTACAGGCCTCTCCAATCATGATACACATCGATGTCCGATAGACACTTAAGGTCAACTTACCTCCTAAAGTCGAATTATATTTTTTATCGTTTATTATTTGATAGATTTCTTTTCGATTTTGTTCAACTATCGAAGCCTGTTTTGTTAAAGAAATTTTATCTTTATTAATAAAAAAAGAAAAAAGACTGATTATTGCAAAATAAACAGCAACGATGATAAAAGCTTTTTTAGCAAAACCCAATATAGTTTTTAGAAAAATAAACATATTCAATTCTATTTGAAATTAAACTGATTATTATCCAGACTTGGATAATTTTCTTTCAGCCACTGACCGAATTGCTGGCGGTTTTCTGCTTTTGGTTCAGCTAAAGTTACGATAAATTTATCTTCTCCATAATCAAAGTCTATCTGAAAGAGTCCGGTATCCAAAGGAACCTTGCTTCTTAAATCCTGTTTTTGCAGCGAAATATTGGCGGCTTCCTGAGGCATTTCCTGTTCGGAGACGCCGGTAAAGTCAGCCGGCGCAACTGTCGGCACTTGATTATTGACGCCGGATGTTGGATTGGCTTCTATGGTAGTTGGCGTGGGGAAGTTATTCTGTGGTTGGTCATCGGTGGATTTTTTACCAAATGGAATAAAAGTAACAACAAGAAACAAAACGATTAAAACTCCTGATATAGCCAAGTAAACTTTCATATTTGGTGTCGGCATATTATTTTTTTACCCCAAAGGCGATTCTGTATTTGGGAAACGGATAACGGCTGTTTTCATTTAAAGGCGGAGCCTCAAATCGTCCATAATAAGGATCGTAAGCCCAGATATTGCCTTGTTGGTCAATGTCTGTGATCCAAAAATAATGGCCGCCGCCGTTGTCTTTAAAACTAGCAAGCGTAAAGAAGGTCCAACCGGCGTTGATAAACTTCCGTAAATCTCCGGCTGCCTGGTCGGCGGTCGAATAATTAAAGGTAATATAATCGGTTGTTTTGAGGCCGAGGCTTTCCAAAAGCGACTTGGCGTCATAGTAGCTGGAGCCGGCGCAGCTCAGTAGATAGCCACGCGATTTATACATATTGACGATGGTTTTCGGGTTAAAATTATTTCCCAAATAAGACGATGCTATCATTGCGACAGTAGTCGGTCCACAGCCAGCTCCGCATAGATTGCAGTTGCCTTCCGGCAGGGGCAAATCGGCGTATTCGCTGTCGCACTGGGCATAATACGTGAGTCCTAATGTTTGGCCATTGGAATCAGAAGATTGATTCTTTGAGTTGGATCCGGAAGATTTTGAGTTCTCTGAATTATCGGCCGGTTGAGTTGTTCCTACACCTTGGCCGTAGCTTAAGAAGATATTCATAAAGTCGATAATAGGCTTTACCGCCGTAGCAAGAGAACTATTGGAATTCTCTCCTGATTGGTTTTCAAAAACGACAAGGTTTGGATTTCCAGGTAAGTCAGGTAGGCTGTTTTCGATTGCCCATTGGTTGAATTTTTCTTTGGCTTGCGGTGTCTTTTCTTTGACTACCAGCTGGTTAAGAGAAGGAGAATAGTCAACGCTAAAATCCTGATTTTCGTATGGAGTCAATGGCAGTGCGTTATTGATCGTTTGGTTGTTGGTGGCGTTTCTTTCAACAACGACAGAAGTAGGCGTCAAAAATGACGGTTGATTTACAGGCGATAATTTTGGCCGGTTGAGGAGGAGAAGGATGACCAAAATTGAAATAAGAATGACACTTGCAATAATGATTGTTTTTCTCATATAATGGAAATATGGCCGATTTCTTTGATTTTATAAAAAAACCAGACCCTAATACAAGTACAAATGGAGCAACTCCGTCATCGGTCAATCCGGTTGCGCCAAACCCTGTTACCCCGGTAGCACCTGGTTTGGCAGGATCTCAAAACTTAAATCCTAATCCGGTAACCGGCGGACAAAACCAAAACGTACCTTCAGCACCAACTAATGGACAGGCAAAAACAAATGGCCAGTCAGTCACCGAAGTAAAACCAACAGGTGAAAAACCAGCTTCGACTGGACCAAATGCCAATCTTGATCTAATGACTCACCTGACACAACGTTCAAACCGAGTGATGATGTCAGCCCAGACAAAAACAAAAGAATTAAAAGGAGATTTTGTCGACAGCGAACAGTTGCTTTATGGACTGACAACCGACAGCGAAATTTACAATCTTTTTGTCGAACTGAAAATCCAGCCCCAGCTCATCCAGGATGAGCTCAATAAAATCTACAAGCGGGGGACGGTCGACAGGCCAATCCAGGTTTCACCGAGAATAAAAAGGATTATTGACAATGCTCTTGTAGTGGCGCGCCGACTAGGATTTGAGTTTATCGCCCCCGAACATTTGCTACTAGCTTTGTATGAAGAAGGCGAAGGCGCCGGGGCGAGAATTTTAGCCAAGCTCGGCGTCCAAAAAGAAGACCTAAATAAAAAAATCACCGGAAAAAAAGAAGGCCTTTCAGAAGAACAACAGCAGGCGGAAAAGAAAAAAAAGGCCTTGGAGCAATTTACCATTGATTTGACTGCCAAAGCTTCTCAAGGCTTACTCGATCCAGTAGTGGAAAGGTCTCAAGTGATTGAAAGAGTCATTCATATTCTTTCCCGACGGACCAAAAACAATCCATCTCTTGTTGGAGAAGCAGGAGTAGGTAAAACCGCCATCGTTGAAGGTCTGGCTGAGAAAATCGTCGCCAAAGAAGTACCCGAACCGTTACTGAACAAGAGAATTTTGCAGCTCGACTTGATGAGTATTTTGGCCGGTGCTTCCCACCGCGGAGAGTTTGAAGAAAGAATGAAGGATTTAATAGAGCAGGTAAAGGCTTCACAGGGACAGATTATTTTGTTTATTGATGAAATCCATAACATTGTCGGCGCCGGAGCCAGCGGCGAAGGGTCCCTGGATGCTTCCAACTTTCTGAAGCCGGCATTAGCCCGAGGGGAGATTCAGCTTATCGGCGCGACCACTTTAACAGAATACAGAAAATATATTGAAAAAGACCCTGCTTTGGAGCGGCGTTTCCAGCCAGTTTTAGTTCCTGAACCAACAGAAGAAGCCGCGATAAAAATGTTGGCCGCGATCAAGGATAAGTATGAGGCTTTCCACCGGGTAAAGATTCCCCCAGAAGTTGTCGAGGCCGCCGTCAGGCTTTCAAAGCGTTATGTCGGTGACAGGTTTTTACCCGATAAAGCCGTTGATTTAATCGATGAGGCTGCATCGGCAGTCCGCCTGCCTTTAATTTCCCTACCAGAAGAAATAAAGTCATTAGACATGAGAATCAAAGAATTAAACCAAGAGATGATGGAGTCTGATAAAAAGGGCGACAAAGTCAAATCGAGGATTTTGAAATCAAAAATCGGCGAAATCCAAAGCGATTTAAAGAACAAACAGGAAGAATTTAACCTTAAAAAAGGCCAGACGACAACCAGCGTCAGCCCTGAGATTATTAAAGACATCATCGCCCGCTGGACAGGGATTCCAGTTTCTAAAATCACTTCTTCTGAAGTTGAAAGGCTGGCCCACCTCGAAGAGATAATTCATAAGAGACTTATTAATCAGGAAGTGGCCGTGGCTTCGGTCGCCCAAGCAGTCCGCCGGGGCCGGGCAGGGTTAAAATCTGCCACAAGGCCCATCGGTAGTTTTGTTTTCCTTGGTCCAACCGGCGTTGGTAAGACCGAACTGGCTAAAACTTTGGCCGACGTTTTATTCGGCAGTGAAGAATTAATGATAAGGTTTGACATGACAGAGTATATGGAGAAGCACGAAGTGGCAAAACTTCTCGGAGCTCCTCCTGGATATGTTGGCTATGAAGAAGGTGGTAAGCTGACAGAAGCAGTTAGAAGAAAACCATACAGCGTTGTCCTTTTCGACGAAATTGAAAAAGCCCATCCTGATATATTCAATATTCTCTTGCAGATTTTGGACGACGGTCGCTTAACTGACAATAAAGGCCACGTGGTTTCATTCAAAAATACTGTTGTAATTTGTACTTCAAATATCGGGACAAAATTAATTCAGGACGAAATGATAAAAGATAAAGTCAAAAGCCAGAAGTCAAAAGTTAAAGTTACTGCGGAAAAGTCCAAAAGCGACTTTCAGTCAATAAGGGAAAAAGTCATGGCGGAACTCTTAAAATTCTTTAAACCAGAGCTGGTCAACCGTTTTGACGAAGTAACGGTTTTTGAGCCTTTGAGTTTCCAAAATATGACTGAAATCGTCAAGCTTCAGCTCAAGGGAGTCGTCAAATTACTCGAAGATCAGGAAATAGGTTTTTACTACGAAGATGAAGTCGTCGAAGAAATTGTCCAGGCCGGTTTTGACCCGCTCTACGGAGCCAGACCTTTAAAACGAGCCATCCAAAAATTAATTGAAAACCCAATTTCCAATCTTATCATTGAAGGAAAAGTAAAAATGGGAGACGTGATTCGGATCAGGGTGGAAAATAACAATTTTATTTTTGATATCGAAAAAACCCAGATGGTCATGGGTAACTTCAAAAAATACCACTGTCAGGACTGCGGCAACGACTTTGAAAACGAAGTAATTAAAAACGCTACCATAATCTGTCCAAAATGCGCTAAACATAATGTTATTCTTGCTGAAGAGGTAAAAGCACCTCCACCCGTCGCAGAAAAGCTAGTTAAAAAAGAAAGCGCTCCAACGCCTAAAAAAAATGAAAAACCACCTATTAAGCCAGTCAGTTAACTTCAACGGCCAAGAAATCAAAGGTCCGTTAGTTGGAGCCAATGGCCAGCCTATTGAGAATTTAGGCCAATTGGTGAGCCGGATTTTGACGTTTCTTCTTCCTTTAGCCGGAGTAATACTTCTTTTTGTTTTTATATGGGGAGGCTATGACTATATGATGTCCCAAGGTAATCCGGAAAAAGTCAAAAGTGCCCAGGCAAAAATCACGACCGGCGTCATCGGGTTCGCCCTCCTGATTTTTTCTTATCTCCTAGTTAGACTGATTTCGACTATCTTCGGCCTCCAGTCAGGAATAATTTGAATAACACCCTATTTTTAGATATAATAAAAAAACCAATTCATTATGTTTTTTAAATTCAAAGAGCCGCCGATTATTATCTCCGTAGGAGGCAGTCTTATCATTCCCAATGGCGGGGTAGACACTAAATTTTTATCCCAACTTAACAGATTTATCAGAAGCCAGGTAGCTAAAGGAAAACGGTTTATGCTGATTGCCGGAGGCGGAAGAATTGCTCGCCATTACCAGGACGCCGGCCGGGAAGTAATCGGAAATATTAATAATGAAGATCTTGATTGGCTGGGAATTCACGCCACCAGGTTTAACGCCCATCTTTTAAGAACCATTTTTCAGGACATCGCCAATCCGAGGATAATCACCAACTACGATAAAAAACTCTTCAACTGGAAAGAGCCTTTGGCGATTGGCGCCGGCTGGCAACCAGGTTGGTCGACAGATTACGACGCCGTAATTTTAGCCCGTGACTATAAGGCCCAGGTGATTATTAATCTTTCTAATATTGACGGAGTTTTTGACAAAGACCCAAAAAAATTTAAGGAAGCCAAACTGATAAAAAAAATCACTTGGGAAGAGATGGAAAAACTGACGGGAAACAAATGGTCGCCCGGATTTAATGCTCCTTTTGACCCCGTGGCTACGCCTTTGGCAAAGAGGCTTAAGTTAACCGTCATTGTTTGCAGCGGACACGACTTTGAAAATATAGAAAAAATAATTGAGGGAGAATCTTTCAAAGGAACAGTGGTTACGCCATTTAAGATAGACGCCGGCTATTATGACCGCGACTATTATATGGGCAAAAAAGGTGGGCATAAATTGAGTCATATTGAGTCGTCTTTTGGTGAAGCATTCCATGATTTGATAAATTTTTTCCGGGCAGTAATATATAAAATTACCTTGAATCCGAAAAACGCCCTTGATTTGGGCAGCGGTTTGGGTCGGATGGTCAAGTATCTCCGTTTACTTGGGGTCGACGCTCGAGGAATTGACGTTTCAAAACACGCAGTTGAGTTGGCCGCAAGAGAAGTAAAGCCTTTTCTTGTCGTCGGCGACGCCAGCAAAATTCCATATCCTGATAATAGTTTTGATTTAGTCTTTAGCCAGGACGTATTACAGCAACTCGACCACGACAAAATAAAAAAGACCATTGCTGAAAGCATCAGGGTTTCCAAAAAATATATCGTCCACAAAATCTATACGAAAGAAAACGTTTGGTACAATCTTTTTCACCGGCGCGATTTCTCCAATGTTTCTTTTTTCTATAAAAAGTATTGGGATAAACTTTTTTCCATGTTTAAAGACAAAGCAGTTTTAGACAAACAGAGATTTATGCTTCCCAGTCTGGTTGAAACAAAATTCTTTCTGAAGAAGAAAAGTTAACTATGCTTTTAAAACAGCTGGTTTTAACTAATTTCAGGAACTTCGCCCTTAAAACAATTGATGTCAATCCTTCACTGACTTTAATAGTTGGTAAAAACTCCTTAGGTAAAACCAATCTTTTGGAAGCCATTTATTTTTTTGTCAACGGCGTCGGCTTTAGAGAAATCAAAGAGGAAGAACTGCTGTCTTTTGGCAGAAGCGAAGCTTTGGTCGAAGGGACTTTGTTATTTGATAAAGAAGGGGATTTTGATTGCGCCGTCAAAATATCAATGGTCAATAACAGGGTCAGTAAAAGGTTTTTTATCAATAAAACTGAAAAAAAACATACCCAATATATTGACGAACAGATAAAATCTATTTTATTTTCGCCCGAACAAATCAATATTATTATTGGTTCGCCACAGTTAAGAAGAGATTATTTCAACAAAACCATTTCTATCTTTGACAGGGAATATAAAAAAAGGCTGATTAACTATGACGCGGCCTTGAGGAAAAGAAACAAAGTCCTCGAACTGAGAATTCCAACTGATAAATTAAAAGAAGAGTTGAAATTTTGGGACGAATACTTAATCAACCAAGGGAGTTACCTGACAAAAAAAAGACAGGCCTATGTAGATTTTCTAAATAATAACCAATCACTGGATTCGAAAAGCTTCTCTATACATTATTTGAAAAATGAAATCAGTAAATTACGTCTGGAAGAAAATTTTACCGAAGCATTAAGATTCAAAAAGACGCTCATCGGCCCGCAAAAAGACGACTTCCAGATTTATATTAATTCCCCGGATGGAAAAAAGAATGTCCACCATTTTGGCAGCCGGAGCGAACAAAGACTGGCGGTTTTTTGGTTAAAAATGAATGAAATAAGGTACTTCGAAAAATATTTTCTCAGCAAACCGATTATCCTCCTAGACGACATTTTTTCTGAACTGGATCAAAACAACCAGAAAATAATTATTCCGTTAATCAGTCAATATCAGACAGTGGCAACAACGACAGAAGAAAGTCTAATTGATTTGATAAAACTTAAGAAGTCGGTGATCAGGCTTTAATTGAGTTTTCTGATGACGGCTTTGACTACGCCGAAAATCTGCAGTTCCTGGTTCGGATAAAAAGCCGGGTATTTCGGGTTGGCGGCTTCTAGATAACTAAGCCGGCGTTGGCGGTCTTTCTTAAAAATTTTCAGAGTCCATTCCCGGTCTATCTGCGCGAGGACAATGTCGCCGATTGTCGGTTGTTTTTTTCTTTCAATAATGA
>JAHFKS010000018.1 GCA_023245215.1 Candidatus Microgenomates bacterium
GAGAACTGAAAGAACTTTCTATGAGGTTAAATCTGACTGTTATTGATACATTCAGAGAATCTCAATCCGCCAAGGAACCCGGCAGGCCAAAGTTTAATTCAATGATGCAGCGGGTGTTAACTGGTGAAGCTCAAGGTATTTTATGCTGGAAACTTGATAGACTGGCGCGCAATCCTATTGATGGGGGCAGTGTTATTTGGGCAATAAAACAAAACGGGATCGATATTGTGACCCCAGCTCAAACATTCAATCAACAGAACGAAAACAGCATCCTTATGTATATTGAGTTCGGAATGGCTCAAAAGTTTGTTGATGATCTATCAAAAAATGTAAAACGCGGTTTGAATACAAAAGCAGAAAAGGGATGGCTACCAAGCGGGGCAAAAGCTGGGTACATGAACGACAAATACGCAGAGAAAGGCAGTAAAACTATTCTTTCGGATCCGGACAGATTTCCGCTTATCAGAAAAGCGTGGGAGGCAATGCTGACGGGGACCTATTCAGTTATGCAAATACTTCGACTCCTAAATAATGAGTGGGGTTATCGCACTTCCAAACATAAACGAATTGGCGGAAAACCAATGACAAGGAGTCAAATATACAAGACACTTACGGATCCTTTTTACTACGGAGAGTTTGAATATCCTATCGGTAGCGGGATCTGGCGCCAAGGCAAACACAAACCGATGATTACCAAGGAAGAATATGACCGGGTGCAGATGCTTCTTGGAAGAAAAGGCAGGCCGCGACCAAGAACTCGACATTTCGACTACACAGGACTTTTGGAGTGCGGCGAGTGCCATGCAATGATCACTGCTGAAGAAAAGTTTCAAATAATCTGTCCTAACTGCAAACTGAAATTCGCTTCTCAAAACAAAAACGCTTGCCCAAAATGCAAGACCGTAATCGAAGAAATGAAAAACCCTACCCTTTTACATTATGTCTATTATCACTGCACCAAACGCAAGAATCCCAACTGCACTCAAAAAAGCATTCGAGTTGAGGACTTGGATAAAGAACTTGATAAAACATTAGCCCGAGTACAGATTTCCGAAAGATTCAAAAATTGGGCAATAAAATACCTCAACGAACTAAATGACAAAGAAACCATAGATAACGAAGCGACTTTGAAATCGTTGCAGTCTGCAAGAGCAGATTACGAAACCCAACTTAATAACTTACTCAAATTAAAAATATCCCCGCAGAATGCAGATGGAACTTTGATGAGTGACGAAGAATACAAAAAGCAGAAAGCGCTTCTTACAGAGGCAAAAAATAATATCGAAGAAAAACTGGGCGGGAATAACTATCAAGCAGAGCACTGGCGAGAAATAGCAGAAAAGACTTTTGATTTTGCCTGTCATGCTCGTTACTGGTTCGCAAATGGGGAGACACAAACTAAGCGCGAGATTTTAGCCGGGCTCGGTTCGAACCTTGAACTTTTTAATAAAACTGTGCGTGTAAACTTGGAAAAACCGTTGCAGTTTATAGAATTGGCGATAAACGAAGAACCGACAATTAGAGAAATGTTCGAACCTAAAGAAAGGATTGATAATACGGTCCAATTAGAATCCTTATGGCTTCAAAATCCATCTTTGCTCCCCCGACTGGACTCGAACCAGTAACCTTGTCGTTAACAGCGACCTGCTCTACCGATTGAGCTACAGGGGAATAGACTTTAAAAGTTCTCTAATAAATTTTCGACCTTGATAACTTTTCAGTTGTTGTCATTATACAGCGACCTGTCCGCCAGCTGGCGGACTACAGGGGATTTAAAAGTACAAGTATATTTTACCAAAAAAGAGCCTAATTTTAGCGCATTAATCTTAGAGTATCCAAAAAACTTGCTTTTGAAAACTTTAACTTCTATAATTTTACTATTAGTAAAAACTCATCTATATATGGCAAAACTAAAAATAACCAACGCTTTCGAGAAAAATTCCGTCAGCATGCTTGTTTTTTTGGTAGCCCAATATTTATTGGGCATGTATGTCGCTATGTTCGCCGCCAGGCCTGAAGACCCGGCTTTCAAAACCGAGGGGCTGTTCCCGAAAATCGTTTTTGGTTTTCACTCCCTGGTCGGACTCGGGCTCCTTGTCGGCTCCGTCGTTACGCTTGTCTTCGGGCTGAAAAACCAGGAAGAAAAAATAAAAAAAACCGCCATCTTTGCCTTTATAAGCATAGTTTTGGCATTTTCCGCCGGGATCGCCACCGTAATCCTCAAAGATACCGCTGCCGAAATTACTTCATATGTTATGTCTGCCGGATTCTTAGGGGCGTTTATTTCTTACGGGAAACTTTTCTTCTTGCTCAAGTCCGGACGGCGCGAATGAGATGATATTTAGCAAAATAAATGCTATACTGTCTGCAGATCTAAGAAATTGTTAGCTTCTTTTATTTAAACAACTTCTTACCTTTTACACATATGGCGAACAAAATATATGTCGGGAATATCTCCGAACTGACAACTGAAAAAGACCTGGTTGACCTGTTTTCTCTATCCGGCCAAGTCATTTCTACAAAAGTCGTCCTCGGAATTAACCAGAAGAATATCGGCGGGTATATCACTATGAGCGAAGAAGCCGATATGGAAAAGGCTATATTAAAATACAACAATACCCTTCTTAAGGGAAACAGAATCACGGTCACCCGGGCCCATTCCATTGATCAGGAAGGTCACTATTTTCCAAATCCAAATAGCAAATTCAGAAGAAACAGAAGATTTTAAATTGATATGAATAATATATATAAAAATCTGTGCAGCCGCTGCGGAAAAGAAAGAATATTTGTCAAGACATGGGAAGAAAAAATAGGTTATTCTGTCATTACTACTACCGAGACAGCCTGCCCTGATGAAGAATGCCAAAAGCAGGTCGAGAAAACCAATAAAAACCAAAAAGCCAAATACGACGCTTCCAAACTAAGAAGAAAAATCAGCTTGAGCCGTCCGAGGCATCATGCGAAATCATAAACTCCTTGCCGCCTGCTCTTTATCCGGTGCCGTTCCTTTGAAGTGGACTTTTCCATCGACAATCTCGAGCTTTTCAATATTGTAGCTTGGCTGACGGTCTTTGATGACCGACTCGACCAGGTCATTGACGCCCGGGCCGTATTGGTTGACGAGTCCTTGGGGAACAGGAATGTTGGCGATGGTTGCTGATTGAATGGTAATTTTGCTCAAATTGTTGGTGACGGCTCCCGTTGCTTTCAGGTAAACGGGCAGATTGACGTCGGGAACTTTGAATTTGGCAGCTGCCTTGACGACATCCTGGTAAGAAACTCCGAGAGCCACCAGGTAGTTGACGGCGTCGTGGTAGTTGACGGTGGCGCTTCCTTCAACCGAGCCGTCAGGGTTGACGCGGATCTGGACGCTGCGGAAAGGAAAATATATATAATTTTTTCTTCTGTTGTCGGCGCCGGCTGTCAGCTCTTGGCTGGAAAAAGTGGTGTCGACCGGGTGGGCGCCTGAAACAATTAAGGTTTTTTCTGTCCCCGCATTTGAAGGAAGCGGTTCAAAAACAACATTTAGTTTTCCGTAGATTGATTTCAAATCAGCCTGGGTGTAAGTGATTCCGAGATCTTTCGGCTGCCTCAAAAAGAAAAATGCGCCGGCTGCCAAAGCAGCAATAATCAATATCAGGGATAGTAAGAATTTCATAAAAATATTATATCAAAACGGCAGAGTCAACGGCGTGTCCTTTGCCTCCTGGCTTTCCAAATATTTTTTCCAGTCGACCTTGATGGCGAACTTGCCGTTGGGAGTCAGATAAAATATCTCTCCGTTTTTCACGCCGTATTCAAAAAGTTCTTTGGTGAACATCACGTCGTCCAAACAATACTTTCCGAGCTCGTCGATTTTCCCCTCGTTATACAGTTCAATTGCGTGCAGTCCGTGGCCGGTCTTTTTCTTGCCCAAGGTCGCGCCGATTACTTCGTTCAGGGAAATCCTCCGGCCGATTTTGCTTTTAATGTCGTCCAAAATATCAAAAGGAGTAAATACTTCGACATTGCCCGGATAGTAAGCTTGGAGGACGGCGATGTCAAAGTTGGCAACGTTGTAACCGATGATGTAGGAAGAAGCTTCCAAAATTGGATAGAGTTTATTGAGTTCGTTTTCTGTAAAGATTGTTCCCTGACTGTCTTTGTAATTATAGATGGCAGCGACAGTGATCCCTAATTTTTTCGGGTCGTTAAAATCACGAAAACTGTATTTGGTTTCCAAATCAAGAACAACCGGGAATTTCTTCATAGTTAAAATTAATTGGCCTTTTTGCTGAGTTTGTCTTTAAAGATTTCCACTTCCAGGAAGCTTTCTTTGGCCGGTCTTTTTTCCCATTGGAGGCTGATCCGGTTGAGTTCATTTTGATAACGTTGGTAGATGCTGTCAAAGACTTTTTTAAACAACTCCTGGTACCGGATGTCGAGGCGGTAGAATTCTTTTTGGAAAAACTCATCCAATTTGCCAAGACTCCACAATGTCGTGATAAACTGTTCGTTTTTGAGATTGACGGCTGACAAATCTCCCTGGATCGGCCTGACCTTGAACTTCATCATTTGGATTTCCGCATACATTATGGGGAGCGGCGGCTTGTTGTCAAGAAACTTCTGAAAGTTGCTTATCATCGCCAATATGTCCTTATTGGTTTTTCTTTTCATAGGTTATAATTATGGTATGTTGAGACAAAAATTACAAGAAGATCAGATAGCTGCGCTAAAAAGCGGCGACAAAGACAAGCTATCCGTCCTCCGATTTATTATAGCGCAAATCAAAAATAAAGAAATTGATAAGGATCCGCCGGCTGGCGGAGATTTAAATGACGAAGAAACTCTGGCTGTTTTAAAAAAATTCGCCAAGGAACTGAAAGAATCGATTGATGCTTTTGAAAAAGGCAACCGGGCCGACCTCGTTGACGCCAGTAAAAAACAACTGGCAATCGTTTCCCAATACCTGCCTGCAGAAATTTCCGACGAAGACCTGAAAAAAGAGATTGAAAAAATTGTCTCTGACAATAAAGCTGTTTACGACCAAAATCCGAAAGTCATCATAGGCATCTGCATGAAGCAACTCAAAACAAAAGCCGACCCGTCAAGGATAATGAAAGTCCTATCCGCTTATGGCAGCCATTAAAAAACTTTTTTTTGTTTTGCTGGTTATCTTTTTATTCTCCTCGCTCATCCCCAATGTTTTCAACTACCGCAATAAACTTTCGTTCTACCAACAGACCAAAAAAGAACTGGACGACGAAAAAAAACGCCAGATAGAACTGCAGACACAAATTGTCAAGAAAAAAAGCAGCGACGAAGTGGAAAAAACCATCAGGAATAAATTAAATCTGTTGAAGGAAAACGAAGTCGCCCTGATTATCCCCTCTCCGACTCCGAAAGTAATCAAAATTACGCCGACTCCTGCTCCAAACTACATCCAATGGTGGAATCTTTTTTTTAAATAAATTGGTTACGGGGCCGGGAGTCGAACCACGGTCTAGGAGATTATGAGCCTCCTGTGCGGCCGTACACTACCCCGTAATATCTGTCGGTTATATATTATAATATAATGCATGGATAATTTCCTACTTTCCGTCATCGTTCCCGTCTACAACGAAGAAAATAATGTCAAACCGCTCCTCAACCGGATCCTGCCAGCTATTAAAAAATACAATTATGAAGTTATTTTCGTCGACGACGGCTCGACAGACAAAACACCCGGCCTCATCAAACAGGCGGCTGCAAAAAACCAAAATGTGAAGATGATTTCTTTTAACCGCAACTTCGGCCACCAGATGGCTCTATCTGCCGGCTATGAAGCTGCCCGCGGCGACGCCGTCGCCACCATTGACGCCGACCTCCAGGACCCGCCGGAAATTATTGCCAAAATGGTCGACAAGTGGCAAAAAGGAGCAAAAATTGTCTACGGAAAAAGGCAGGAACGCCAGGGAGAAAATTTTTTCAAAACCGGGACCGCCACTTTATTTTACAAACTGATGAACTTCCTTTCCGACACTCCCATACCCAACGAAGTCGGTGATTTCCGTCTCATAGATAAAAAGGTGGTTATTTATTTAAACGCCCTCAAAGAAAGGCCAAGTTTTTTGCGCGGACTGGTCGCCTGGTCAGGATTCCCGACCGAATACGTCTATTTCAAAAGAGACAAAAGGCTGACCGGCGAAACTCATTATGGTTTTTTTAAGATGCTCAACTTCGCCCTGGACGGCATCATGTCTTTTTCAACGAAACCGCTTAGACTGGCGACTTACTTTGGATTTGTTTCAGCCAGCCTGGGATTCTTAGGAATAATCTATGAAGTCTTCAAAAAAGTTCTCTACCCGGAATCTTTTGTCACCGGCTGGATCGGCATATTTGTCGCCGTCATTTTCCTGGGAGGAATCCAGCTAATGACGATTGGAATCATCGGCGAATATATTGGTAAAATATATAAGGAGATTCAAAACCGGCCGAAATTCCTGATTAAAGAAAAAATAAACTTATGAAAATGGTAGGCGTTGTTTTAATCGCGATAGGTTTAGCTCTTTTGGTTTTTGTCGTCTTCAACTTTGTCAAGGAAAAAAATAAAATGGCTTCACCTATTCCTGAAGAAGAAGGTGTCAAGGTGATTTTTGTCACACCAGCAAAATAAATTAAGGACAACTTGTGACTATCCCTGTATTGTCTAGATTAAATTGAAAGATTCTTCCGCAACCTCCCAAAAATAAAATATCGATAATCTTCATTATCAAAAAGGCGGAAACAAACAAAATGAATCCGACCAAAGCATATCTTAAAGTACCCTGGGCTTTTTTTACTTTTTCTGCGTTGCCGAAAGAAGTCAGATAACGGAAGCTCCCCATGACAAACATAATAAACAAAACCAGGACAATAAAAGCAGAAGCCATAGTCAAAATATTACCAAAGACTACTTCAAAACATTTTAAAGTAGGAACACCGTCAACGACGCAGCTGCCCCAAGCATCAAGTTGCATTATTTAATAAGTTCGGGAAATTTAATCGGTTTGGTGATTCCAAGCCCTGAATCAGCCGGGAATAACATTGCTTCCACGACTCCGACAATCGCCAAAACGACAAAAATCAAAATAATTCCGATTAAGGCGGCTTGGATTTTTTCCCGCGCCTTATCGACATTTTCCTTGTTGCCGCCCGAAGTAATCCAGGCCAAAGCACCTAAAAGTAAATATAGCAAAGCGATCAGGCCACCGACGATGAAAAAAAGCCTGATGATAAAAGTCAGGACTTCATCAAACCTGGGAATAGTAAAACCTAATTTAACCGGAGCATAAGAAACATCTTGAGCTAGTACAGTTAGAAAAGTTAACATATTATTAAAAAAAGTATAGAGAATGTTTTTTACCTTGTCAAGAGGTCTCAGTCGTCGTGGGAACGAAACTGCAGGGCCTCGGCAACCGCAGTTGACTCAATTATTTCTTTACCGTTGAGATCGGTGATTGTTTGGGCGATTTTTATCGTTTTGAAATAACTCCGGGCTGACAAAGACAGCCGCGAAATCGCCTGCTTCATAAGATCGAGGGCTTGTTTGCTCAAACGGGTGAATTTTTTTATTTCTGCGGGCCCCATTTCGCCGTTGGTATGGATTTTCAGACTTTTAAATCTCTGCTTTTGTTTATTTATGGCCTTAACCACCCGGCCTCTAATCATTTTGCTAGATTCTGCCAGAGAGTCAGTGATTAAATCATTTTCTTCAACCGGAGGCACGTCTACATGGAGGTCAATCCGATCAAGAAGCGGCCCGGACAATCTTTTTTTATATTTCAAAACCGCTCCTGGCAGACAGCGGCAGGATTTTTTCGGGTGCCCCAGATAACCGCACGGACAAGGATTAGAAGCCGCCAGCAGCAAAAACCTGCAGGGAAAGGTCAGGCTGCCCTGGGCACGCGATATAGTAATCATTCCATCTTCTATCGGCTGGCGCAAAGACTCAAGAACGGTCCTGGGAAATTCGGAAAACTCGTCCAAGAAAAGGACTCCCCGGTGCGCCAAAGAAATTTCCCCAGGCGAAGGATTCGAACCGCCGCCGACCAATCCTATTCTTGAAGTAGTATGGTGGGGCGAACGGAAAGGCCGACTGGAAATATAATGAGAATCTTTAGTCAATCCTGTTACTGAATAAATCTTTGTAATTTCCAATATTTCTTCCCGATCAAGAGGCGGCAGTATCGAAGGAAAAGCCCGCGAAAGTAAAGTTTTGCCGGTTCCGGGAGGACCCTTAAAAATCAAATTATGAAATCCGGCAGCGGCAATTTCACAGGCCCGTTTGGCTGTTTCCTGGCCTTTTATATTTTCAAATAAATAATTTTCTTCAGAGTCCGGCTGCAAAATAAATTTTTCGTGCGGATGAGGGGTAATAGAAATTTCACCGTTGAGGTGTAGAGCCAGCTCTCCTAAATTTTTAACAGGAAAAACCTCTATCCCGTCGACCAATGCGGCTTCATTGATATTGTTTAGGGGAACAAAGACATTATTGATTTTTTTTGACCTGGCAAGAAGGGAAATAGAAAGAACTCCCGGTACCCTTCTTATTTCCCCCTCGAGCGACAGCTCTCCCAAAAACAGGCTGTTTTTTAAACTTTCTTTTTTTATCATCCCGGCTGCCGACAAAATTCCAACCGCAATCGGCAGATCAAAAGCCGAGCCGACTTTGTGGATATCTGCCGGCGCCAAATTGACTGTCAGCCGGGTATCGGGCATTTCAAATGAAGTATTAACTATGGCGGCCCTGACTCTTTCTTTGGCTTCGTCAACAGACTTATCAGGCAGACCGACGATGGTAAATCCCGGGAACCCCCGTTCGGCGACGTCGACTTCAACAGTAATTAAAACGCCGTCCAATCCGACCGTCGCCCCGGAGAAAACTTTGGCAAGCATTTTAGTCTAATAAGTCTTATTAGACTCATAAGACTAATTGGTTGTCTACAGACTATCTGCTACAAAACTATGTTTACGGACTGTTGTAACAGTATAAATTACCCAATATTAAATGCGGTTGCAAATAAAAAAAAATTGTTCTAATATTTTTTCTGCTATGGCAGTTCCCCACACAGATAAGAACGGTTTTCAAAAAGAAGTCTTAGACCACAAAGGCTTGGTATTGGTTGATTTTTACGCGGAATGGTGCGGCCCTTGCAAAACGACCGAACCGATTATCGAAGAACTCGCCAGCGAATTGGCCGATATGAAATTCATCAAAGTCAACGTCGATGAAAATCAGGAACTGACCTCTTCATACCAAATATTTTCCATACCGACTTTTATGATTTTCAGGGACGGACAGGTAGTCAATCAATTTGTCGGTGCTATGGGTAAAGAAGGATTCTTAGCCGAAATCAAGAACGCAAAACCCTGATTACTTTTCCGCGGACTACTTTTAATCCTAAGTGGACTCTTGCCAAAAGATAGACTGCAAAGGTCGCCAGCCAGCGGATTGAAGACGTCACCGGAGCGTGTAAACCCACGACGACTTTCTCATCGCTCAAAGGTAACTTAATATTTTGATAAGAAGAAAATTGGGTCGACGAAGTCGGATGAAGCCCCATTTTTTTTAAATCGGGTGGCAGCTCAATCGTTTCCTGGCGTGGGGAAATATATCCTCTTACTTCCTCTTCGGCTTTGTGCTCGACGACTTCTTTTATCTCAAATTTTTCCGCGCCAACCGGCTCGGCTTCCTTGGGAAGACTAACCCGGTCATCTTTGCGATGGTGTTCTTTCACCAAATCGCCGATCGCGGTAAAATTGCTGGTCATAATTTGATTATAGACAAAAATGAACCCTTATGCGATAACTTTTTTGCGGAGAAAAACGGAAAGGTATTTAAATCCGTAGAAAAAAGAAAAAGAATAAAACAAATCACTAAGGACTGTGTTTCTTAAAAACGGCAGGCCCAGCAGATAACTTTGCATCAGACCTCCGGCTGTTTTTGGATACATAGAGCCAGTCGACCAAACGCCAAAATTAGTAATGAGAAAAAACAAAACCGAAGAGGCCAGGCTGGCTGATAATAACGACTGCCATTTATAATTTTTGATTAATCGCCCGATTATCACGGCAACGGCAAAACTGGCATAAACATAAACAATGGTATTGTGGAATCCCAAAAATATATCAGATAGAAACATCGCGGCAATCGGAATCAGCAAAGCAACTTTCTTTTTAAAATGACTCCCGGAAAACAAGGCCAGCCCGCCTATAGGGGCGAAGTTCGGCGCGTGGGGAATCAATCTGGCGGCGACCGCAAAAAAAATTATTGCTCCGTAGGAAATAATTTTGTTTAATATTTTTCGATTTTCCATTCGATCTTGTCGCCTGATTTCAATTGATAACTTCCCGCGCCGACGTCTGACAATTTTCCGTTAACATAAAACGCCCAATATTCTTTTTTTGAACTATCGGCATCCCGGCCGTTAATCCCGACTACATAAGCATTACTTCCTTCGCCTTTGACGGAAACCGCCATTCTTTGCTGGGTTAAGTCCAATGCAGTTGTTCCTAATTGAGTTTTTAGTTCTGTAAACTGGTTGCCCGTATCGACCTTTAATAAAACAGGAATTATTTTTGTCGCCGATTTGTTTGCAATATAAGTCTGGTAACCGTAAAAAACAGCGGCTGCTAAAAACAAAATAATTATAGGCAGAAGGATTGATTTTTTTAGTTTGGAAAACATGGCTTAGAGATTATAGAACAACTTCATTTTTTTGTCCATACTTTCTCGCCATGGTGAAAAAGAGGTCGGACAACCGGTTTAAATACTTAATGATCTGCAATTCTTTTTGGCTGAACTTGATGACTTTTCTTTCCGCCCTCCGGCAGATTACCCGCAAAATGTGAAACCAGGAGGCTGACTCTGTTCCTCCAGGCAGGATAAACCGCTTCAACCTGGGTATTTTTTTGTCGATAGAATTAATTCTTTTTTCAAAATCAAGGATTCTTTTTTCCAAAAATCCCAGGTCGATTTTGGCCCCGGACAAAGACGCCATAATTTGGTAAAAATCTTTTTGCAGATTTATCAAGAAGCCTCTGTCAATTTTGTTGGTTATTTTGACCGCCACCAAACCGGTAAAACTGCTCAATTCGTCTATAGAACCGTAGGCCTCGATTTGCCAGTCAGACTTTAAAATTCGTTTACCGCCAAATAAAGAAGTGCTTCCCTTGTCGCCGGTTTTAGTATAGATAGGCATAAGGAATTAACTCAACATTCGCTATATCCGCAGCCGTAACACTTTTTGCAGCCTTCTTCGTGGACCAAAGTCGCCTCTCCACACGAAGGGCAGATGTCAAAAGACGTCGAAGGCATAACTGCTTGGGGCTGAATGAGGCTCGGCTGGGTTGACGTGGTTATTAATTTAGGAGTTTCCTGAATCTGGTCATGGCTGATGCCGTTGCCGTTCAGTTTCTTCGCTTCGCCGTTTAAACCATAGTGCATAGAAAGAACTTTGGCAACCGCGTCGGGCAGACTTCTGATTTTGTCTTTGCCAAAACCGCTGCTGCGGGCGCCGCCGATTCCGGCCAGCTGGTCAATGATTTCATGGACGCGCTCGGCCACCGGCAGATGGGAAGAAAACCTTAATGCTACGGAAATTATTCTACCCAAACCTTCGGCCATGGCGTAGACGTCGCTCCCGGCCTTGCCCACGGTAATAAACATTTCCAAAGGCTCGGGCGGATTGCCGCCGTTGGTATTCAAAGTTATGAACGCCATGCCGACTGGAGTCTGTATTTTATATGTCGCCCCCCTGACCACCATCGGCCTTGGTTTTACCGTATACGGAGCCGGAGGAATGATTTTTACTTCTTCTTTTTTATCGTCATTGCGCTCCAAAACACCCGGGCGGGAACCATCCCTCATATAAGCAATTCCTTTACAGCCAAGCTTATAAGCCAGAGTATAAAGTTTTTTTACGTCTTCAACCGTGTGGGTTTTTGGAGCATTGACGGTCTTGGATATTGACGCATCAACGTATTTCTGGATTATTGCCTGAACAGTAACGTGGTCTTCGGGAGTCAGGTCGTTGGCCGATACAAACCACTCCGGCTTCTTCACAGTTCCTGCTTTTATTTCTTTTTCGTGCTTTGTGTACCAGGCATCATAAAGATGGTGGCGGATATAATGGTCACCCAACCTATCGTGTCTTTTAAACTCAAACTCATAAACGGGTTCTATACCGCTGGTGGTTTCGGCCATCAGTGAAGTTGACCCGGTCGGCGCCTGCATGAGAAGTAATGAATTTCTTATGCCGTTTTTCTTAATGGATTTTTTGACGCTGTCCGTCAATTGGCTGACAAACCTGCCTTCAAGATAGAGTTTCTTGTCGTATTTTGGAAAGCTTCCTTTTTCTTTGGAATATAATGACGAAGATAAGTAAGCTTCGTCTCTTATTACTCTATATATTTTATCTATAAATTCCAAAGATTCGGGCGATCCATAGCGCAGGTGGAGTTTTATCAAAGTGTCTCCGAGTCCCATTGTCCCCAAACCGATTCTTCTCTCTCCTTCAAACTGGGTTTTTCTTATTCCGGGGAAAACATAGGGATCCATGTCGACGACATTGTCCTGGAAACGGACCGCCGACCTGACAATTTTTTTCAAAGATTCAAAATCAAACTGTCCTTTTTTGTCAATGTCTTTTCCTTTAACAAGCGCTGAAAGGTTTATCGAACCAAGGTTGCAGACTCCCCAGGCCGGCAGCCCTTCTTCGCCGCATGGGTTGACGCAGATGACTTTATTCCAATAATAGTTATTATAAAGCTTGTTATATCTCTCCAAAAAAACGACGCCTGGTTCAGCTGACTTCCAAGCCGCGCTTGCAATCAAATCCCAGATCTTTCTGGCTTTGACGATTTTATGGACGATAATCTTTTTGCCCATTTTTTTCCAAGCTTCCAAATCGCCGGTCCATTTTTCATCGTATTCGGGATCTTTATAATCCGGAAACACTAACGGCCAGTCGGCGTCTTTTTCCACGGCATCCATAAAAGAATCGGAGACACAAAGAGATAAGTTGGCCCCATTAATTCGGGCCAGGTCCTGTTTAACAGTAATAAATTCTTCTATGTCCGGATGCCAATCCCAGAGCATCAGCATTAGGGCTCCGCGCCTCGTACCGCCTTGCTGGATGATGTCTTTTGTCGCGACGGAAAAAAGCTCCGCCCAGTTGCACGGACCCGAAGAAAAACCATTGACTTTTTTGACGCGGGCGCCTCTCGGACGCAGTGAAGAAAGATTGATTCCAACGCCTCCACCCCGGGCCATAATCTCAATCATCTGCCTAAGAGTTTCCAGAATGCCGCCCCTTGAATCCTTGGGAGACGGGATGACAAAACAGTTGTAGAAGGAGACCGCATAGCCGGTGCCGGCGCCTGACAAAATTCTGCCGCCCGGAACGTATTTAAAATCCTTGAGGATATTATAAAATTCTTTCTCCCATTTTTTCTGTTTGCTTTTCTTTTCTACTGTTGAAGCGGCGCGGGCAATCCTCAACCACATCTCTTCGGGCTTTTTCTCAAGAGAGTCGCCTTTTTTGTCTTTCAATGAATATCGGTCCAAAAAAACTTTTTCTGATATTCCTGTTAGTTTCATACTTTTTAGGCTAATTTTTTAAGTTCAGTTTCAAAATCTTCTAAATCGACAAACCTCTTAAAAACGCTCGCAAATCTGATGTAGGCAATTTTATCTAATTTTTTTAATTTTTTCGCGACTAAATTGCCTATGTCTTTGCTTTCAATTTCTGTCGTATCTTTTTCTTTAAGGTCTGACTCTACTTCGTTTATCAAAGTCTCTATCTGTTCGGCTGAGACGGTTGTCTTTTCGCAAGGAATAACCATGCCCCGCCTCAATTTTTCCCGGTCAAACCTTTCCCGGCGGCCGTCCCGTTTGATTACCAGGATCGGTAACTCTTCCATCCGTTCATAAGTTGTAAAACGCTTTTGGCACTTTGGACACTGCCTTCTTCTTCTTATTGCTCCCCCGTCTTCTGACAACCTGGTCTCAATGACTTCGGTGTCATTATTCTTGCAAAATATACAAAACATATAATTAGCGTAATTTATAATTTAAAACACTAATGGTAGGATTTCAAGAGGTCAAAATATATAAAAACTATATCAAGGTAGGATTTTAGCCTCAAACGATTTTTCCTTTTTACAAAAAAGACAACATCCCAAAATTTTGTGAACATTTATAATGGAATTATGTCTTTTGTAGACCTTTTCTTTCCTAAATTCTGCCTCGGCTGCGGCCTCTTGGGAACCTATATTTGTCCCCATTGCCAAAAAGACCTTAGATATTATGAGAAGAGCCTGTGCTTCTATTGCAAAAGAGCCAGTTTGTATGGTCTAACCCACCCTAACTGTTTAAAAAAGTTTAACATCGACGGAGTCAGTTCAATCTTCTATTATGATAATGTTTTGAAAAAAATTATCAAAAACGTAAAGTACCGTTTAGCAACCGAAGTCGGCCGGGAGTTTTTAAAAACTATCAAACCCGAAACGATAAGGGAATTATCCTTTTACAAAAGGCTGTCCGGTCGTGTTTACTTTCAGCCGGTTCCTCTGTCTGCAAAAAAAATCAGGGAACGGGGCTTTAATCAGGCTTTATTTTTGGTAAAATTTTTTCAAAGATTTATAAAATTTCCCGTTGCCGATTTTTTAATCAGAGTCAAAGAAACCAAACCACAGGCAGAAATAAAAAACAAGAAAGACCGCTACCAAAATCTAAGAGGCGCTTTTAAAGTCGATCCTGAAAATCATTCTGCCCTAGCGGGATCTAAAATTATTCTTGTCGACGACGTCATCACCAGCGGCTCAACCATAAGGGAAGCGGCCAAGGTTCTGAAAAAGTCCGGCGCCGGAAAAGTCTATGTTTTAACGCTTGCCAGAGGATAAAAATTAGTTATAATTAGCTTGTTATGGCAAAGAAAATAGAGATTTCTTCAAAAACCATTATCTTTACGGCATTTTTTCTTTTGGGTCTTGTCCTGGTATGGCAGATTAAGGATCTTATTTTTTCTTTATTTATTGCTTTTATCATAGCCGGGGCTTTAAAACCGGCCGTCGATTATTTAGAAAAAAGAAGAATCCCTAGATCGCTGGCTGCCTTTCTAATCTATTTCTTCTTCATTTTTTTGATTGTTAACCTTTTGGGGCTCGTTATTCCTCCACTTGTCAAAGAGATGACACACCTTATCAAAAATCTACCCCATATTATTCAGAAAGCTTTCCCAACCGCAGCCGACTACTTCGACTTGACTATCATCAGCCAAAACCTGCCCAATCTGGCAAACCGCGCCGTTGATATAATCCGGAGCCTTTTTTCAAATGTAATTTTCCTGACAACTACCTTATTTTTCGGTTTTTATCTTCTTTTGGAAAAGAACTTCATCGGCGACGTTCTACCAAACTTTTTTGACGAATCCGAAGCTAAAAAGATTAATCTTTTAGTCGAACGGGCACAAAAAAGAACCGCTGCCTGGTTCTGGGGAGAAATAATTTTAATGACTATTGTCGGCACTATGACCTATGTCGGCTTGACTTTAATCGGCATGAAATACACGGTTGCCCTGGCGGTTCTGGCAGGGTTTTTGGAAGTCGTCCCCACTCTCGGCCCGATCATTTCCACGGTTCCGGCGGCCTTAATCGGCTTCTCCACCTCATCGGTTCTTGGATTTTCCAATATCGCCTTATATTTTATCGTTCAGCAGCTGGAAAATAACCTAATTGTTCCTTTGGTGATGAGAAGAATCGTCGGTCTCCACCCTATTGTCACTTTGACAGCTTTGATTATCGGAGGCAAACTGGCAGGAATTCTTGGCGTCCTCCTTGCCGTACCGATGACAATTTTTCTTCAAACAATCTTGATTGAAAGGCAAGAACTCCAAAAAGGGTAATTTTTTTGCGGAAATCCTGCGTTAAATATGCGGGAATTATTATGTACTATAATATATATACATTATGAAGATAGCGATTCTCGGAGGCGGCATAACCGGACTGACAGCTGCCTATTGCCTGGGCAAAAAAGGCCATCAAGTCACTCTTTTTGAAAAAGGAACCGTCCTCGGCGGCCTGGCGGTAGGCTTTAAGCAGCCGGACTGGGATTGGCATTTGGAACGGGCCTACCACCATTTATTCGCCAACGACAATGACATCTTAAATTTTGCCAAAGAGATTGGGTTCGAGAAAATATTTTTCCGGTCTCCTGAAACCGCCTCTCTCTATGACGACCTGACGATTCATGCGATGGACACACCAATTGATTTCCTCAAGTTTCCCCACCTTGACCTGTTTAGTAAACTGCGTGCCGGGTCGGTCCTGGCATTTTTAAAATTCTCGCCTTTCTTACCCTTGTTTGAACAGTTGACAGCCGAAGAATTTATCAAAAAAACCATGGGGCAGACTGTCTGGAATAGATTATGGAAACAGCTTTTTCGGAAAAAGTTCGGAGATTATGCGGGAATTATTTTGGCTTCTTTTATCTGGGCGAGAATTACCAAGCGGACAAAAAATTTGGGCTACATCGAAGGCGGATTTCAAACATTTATTAATTTTTTAGTTAAAAAGTTAACGGGTCTACGGGTTAACGTGTTAACGGGTTATGAAGTCAAAGAAATCAAAAAACGGGGAGAGAAGTATCTAGTCAACAACCGGCAATTTGACATAATTATCTCTACTTTGCCCACTCCGGTTATGGTTAAACTAACGACTAATGTTTTTCCAAAAAATTACTTGAGGCGTTTTTCAAAAATCAAATACCTGCACGCCTTGACTTTAATCTTGGAGACAAAAAAATCGCTCCTGGATAAAACCTACTGGTTGAATATTTCTGCACCCGGCGTCCCCATCATGGGAATCGTCCAGCACACAAACTTCATAGACAAGAAATATTACGGAGGCAGTCATCTTGTCTACCTGGGTTGGTATCTGAAAAAGGAAGACAAAATAATTCAGATGCCTGACGAAAAATTGCTCGAATATGTCATGCCTTATTTAAAAAA
>JAHFKS010000019.1 GCA_023245215.1 Candidatus Microgenomates bacterium
CAATACCTATGTTTTTGAGTGTTTGTCAACGTCCGAATGCACCAGCGGCAATGCCGCAGTAGACCAGGAAGTCTTTGGAAAAAATAACCTTGCTGAAATGCAGGGGCAGTACGGCTATCACTTTGAAGGTTCTACTATGGCTTCCAACCCAGAGATGAGCACTACGGGCGGAGAGATTCCCGCTTTTACCTGGCAGAGTTCGACCACCGACAGCCACGACAGGCGCTGGCTCGCCCTCAATTACCTGGAGCCGACACCGGCATTAGGCCAGGGTGAAGCCACTACTCAGCAGATTGGTACCTTCAGTTTTGAAGAAGCCCTCAATAAATCAAACTGCACGGCGATATCTTGGGATCCATACGGCCGGGTTTTTGATTCCGCGACTCTGGACCCGGTGGCTGGCGCCAGCGTTACCCTCCTTGTCAAAAGGACAGACGGCACTTTTACGCAGATGACTCCAGCTGACCTTTTGGGTGGCAACATCATCAATCCGCAGACTACCAAAGAAGACGGCGGCTTCAGTTTTGTCGTTCCGGATGGAACATATAAACTGTCGGTGGCTGACGGAAACTACACATTTCCAGATCAATTGAGCAATATCCAATCTAACTATTCACAGATTTATTCTGACATCTATCCTGGTCAGACCGGCGATGAAATCGTCCAAAAAGGAGTCATCCAGCACCGCGACGTTCCTTTGGCGCCCAAATCCACATCATTATCTAGCGAAGCCAAACTTCTTGATTATTTTTATGACTTGGACAAAGTCACTTCATCGATTTATGTCAAAGGAAGAGTCTCTCATCCGTTCGCTTTAATCAAAGCCTACAGTTTAAAACCGGATCCTATTTTGAACGAAAATGTCCGTTATAAACTATTGACAGAAACTCCAGTCAAAGCAGATAAAATGGGCAGATTCACTTTAAAAATCGACCAAACCAATTTTGAACCGGGTGAAAACTTCGGCGACCTAACCGTAGAAAAAGTCGATTTGACTCAGCCGGCCAATCTCGTGGAAAAAATTAAAGAATGGTTTTTTAGTCTTATCGGCAAGGTCAATGCCCAGGTTGTTCTCGCTTCAAATTACCGCTTCGAACCCATCCCAAACAACCTTGAGGGTTATGCTTATGACGCTCTAGGAAAAGTTATTCCTAACGCCAAAGTTTCCGTAACCCTAAATTTTTCCAACAAGCCGGCCTACCAAACTAGCGCCGACGAAAACGGTTATTTCAGAATCGGCTCCGAATTCCTGCCGTCAATGCCCTATCGTGTCAGCTATACAGCTCCGTCCGGCCAGGTAGTGCCCGTTACCACCTCAAAATTTATCGTCCAAAACCAGGAATTTATTGCAAAATCAAATGTACAGGTCAACCAGTTTAAAGATGAAAAAGGCAAGGTCATTTCCCCGGCCCCAAAAGAAGTGGCGGTAACTCAAAATCAGCCAAAGGACGTTGTCAGCCAGGGAGTAAAAGCTTTGACATCAAGCAACGCGCTGCCCTTTATTCTCGCCACAATAGTGACCTTGGTAATCGCGGTCGTTATGGTAGTAGTCTATCTCAAGAAGAAGAGTCTATAAATTACTTCTTTTTATCTATCTTTTCCAAACGCAGGCTTTTGACCAAAAAATAAACCACCAAAGCAATGGTTAAAAAGTCTATTAATGCCCCGATAAAATGGCCCCAGAGTATTTTTGCTCCTGCGACCTGGAGATACATTGATTCCAAGCCTCTTGTTTTTGATAAAAGTAGCCCCAAGACAGGATTGACTAAATCTGTCACCAGGGAAGAGACGAGTTTTGTGACGGCGCCTCCAAGAATGAAAGCGACGGCAAACCCGACTATTCCCCGTTCCTGTATAAATTCAATAAATCCTTTCATATGTTTATTATATTAAATAATTAAGGCTTATTTCTTAGCCAATTTATAAAGGAGATAATCATTATTTATTTTCCAAATATTGACTGTTTTTGACGGGCCGAATGAAGTATACTCCCACATAGTTTGTCCTGTTAATTTTTCTGATTTTGGAATAATAAAATAAAGTTCTCCTGCCTCGCCGTAATGTTCGTAATCGAGGGGATGTTCGTTTATCAGTAAAAGCATATAGCGAAGCGGCATGGCCCGGTTGTCTCCCTGGTTGTGCATGGCGACGTTGTAAATCCCTTTTTTGTCGTCGTGAATTATGCTGGCGGCTTTTTTGAAATCAACAATCGCCAGGCCTTTCTGTATTGGATGCCTGGTTTTTTCCAAATTCCAGCGCGGCATGTTGATTAAGAAAACCAAAAAGCAGAATAATGAAATTAAAAAAATATTTTTCTTTAATAAAAAATAAACGGTCAGGGCCGATAAAATAATCAAGGAAGTATGAAAGGAGATAATATAATGATGTTGCATCAGCCCGCCATAGGCCTGGCCAATGGCAAAAACAATCACAAATAAAAACGCAAAAAGCAGAAAATAATCTTTTTTTATCTGTTTTTTTATATAAAGAATGATGCTGGAAATCATTACGGTTAAAAAGCCTAAAAGGCCAAAAATAAAGTTTTCTCCGAAAATGAGCATGCCGGTAGTTTGCGGCCAGATATAGAGATTAAACAAAATTGATTTGGCGGATTTTGTTTGGGACCCAAGATATTTTAAGAACAGATTAATGTTCAAGAAACCGTGGCGCACTTCAAAGATGAGAAACGGAGAAAAACCAATAATAATTCCCAAAGAAAGGACAAAAAAATATTTTAAAGAAATGAGTTTCTTTTCTAAAAAAAATGGATATAAAAAAGCGACGATAATAAAAGCGGCGGCAAAATAATGCATTTGAATTATGAATCCGATAAGAATTCCCATAAAAAAGGCCAACGAAGTCGACCGCGTATCAATGACGAGGAGATTGAGATATAAAATTAGAGTCGAGAAAAATATCGCCGGGTAAGAGTTAAAAGCGGCTCGCGAGTAGTCGATCATCAACGGTGAAATGGCAAAGAAAAAAGCCGCCAGGAGTCCGACGGTATTGTTTTTCAATTTTTTGCCAATCAGGTAGATAAAAGGAATGGTGATTATCTGGAAAAAGGTTTGAAAGGCTGTTCCCGATAGAGGATCGCCTTTAAAAAAATAATAAAAAGGAAGCATTAGGTAATAGACGACCGGGCCGTTATAAAAACCGCCGACAGAAGTAATCGGCCCCAAAAGAGTCAGATGCCCGCGTGTCATTGCCAAAACCTTGGTCGAGTCTGAAGCTTGGTCAGATAGGAAAACCGCCAGGTCACCGATTTTGTATAAACGCAGAAAACCGCCCAGGCAAATTATAAAAAATAAAAACAATGCATTTTTCCAATTCTTCATATGAAGATTATATACAATAATGATATGCGGTTTATCAAAAAGCACGGACTTTTTTTTGTTTTTATCCTGGCAATTTTAATCCGGATTTCTCTGATATTTTTAAACTACAGTTTTGACGTCAATAACCATATAGTCTGGGCAAAAGATTTGCATGAACGCGGCTTTTCAGATTTTTTTAACAGGCCTTCATCTGAAGTTTATGCAGTGGCCTATCCAAACTACCCTCCCCTGGCTCTTTTCATCTTTTATATTTTTTACCCTTTGCCGAAGATTATTTTTAATATTTTTTGGTTTCTCAATGTCCATTTACCGGTGTTTCCCTCCAATATTATTTCTGTCCTGGAAAACATTGATAAGCGTTTATTCTTAGCAGCCATGCTCAAGCTGCCGGCGATTTTATCCGATTTGGGATTGGCCTGGATATCAGTCCTTTTTACAAGAAAGATGATGAAAAAAACAAATAGAACAGATTTGTTGACGGCTTCTTTGTTTTTATTCAATCCGGCTTTTATCTATAACAGCAGCCTTTGGGGGCAGATTGATGTCATTCCCTTGTTTTTTGCAGCCCTTTCTATTTACCTGCTCTTGTTTACCAAAAAGAGTACTTTGAGCGGAATCACCTTTGCTTTGAGTCTTTTAGTTAAACCAACGACGCTGATATTACTGCCGGTTTACGCCATAGTTTTTTTTCGGAAGTTTGGACTCAAAAATATTATTAAAACATTCATTATTTCCAATCTGGTATTTTGGTTTGCTTTTCTGCCATTTTTAAGAAAAATTGATTTTCTGACTCCGTATTTTATATATTTTGAAAAAATTATGGCAGCGCAAAGCCTGCCCTATGTTACAAACGGCGTTTTTAATTTTTGGCTGTTGTTAGCTGACTTTAAAAAAGCAATTCCTGATACGACTCCGTTCCTTTTCGATCTCTCCTACAGATTCTGGGGTTATTTAGCAGTCGGTATATTAATGTCGGCTATTATTTACAAGATGGTTAAAGGTAAGCTTAAGACAGAAGTTGTTTTGGAAGCTTTATTTTTTTCCGCATTGGCATCGGTTCTTTTTCTAACAAAAATGCACGAGCGCTACCTTCTCCTGCCTTTGCCTTTTTTGCTCTTGATGGCTGTGAGGGAAAAACAATACCTTAAATATTTTATTTTTTTGTCTCTCTTTGCTTTTTTCAACCATTATCACAGCTGGGCAGTTCCTTTTATCGCTTTTATTTTCAAAACCATTGACAATCCATTGGTTTACAGAAGCTTATCACTGATGAGTATCCTGATTTTTTTCAATCTCTTACTTAAAATGTATCGCTGACTTTTCGTAGACCCGGAGGCTTTTTTTAAGCAAAAATTACTTGATAATAATAGATTTGTCAATATTTGCTAAAATAATCACATGCAAATTATCGCCGACCTACAGCTTCATTCAAAATATTCGCGGGCAGTCTCACCCAATATGGTTCTGGAAGAAATCTCCCGCTGGTCGCTCCTTAAAGGAATCCAGCTGGTGGCGACTGGAGACTGGACCCACCCTTTATGGCTCAGGTCGATAAAAGACAAGTTGAAAGAATCCAGCGAAGGCATTTACGTATTAAAAGAAAAACCGAATTCGACCAAGTTTTTGCTGTCGACGGAGATATCGAGCATCTATTCCCAAGGAGGACAGGTGAGGCGCGTCCACAATCTGATTTTTTCTCCTTCGATTGAAACGTGTGAAAAAATCATCAAAGAACTGAACGCCAGGGGTTGCAATCTGATGGCCGACGGCCGGCCTATAGTAGGAGTTTCTTCGGTTGATCTTTTGAAAATGGTTTTGGAGATTGACGAAAGAGTTTTATTTATCCCCGCCCATGCCTGGACTCCTTGGTTCGCGGTTTTTGGTTCAAAAAGCGGCTTTGATTCTTTGAGCGAGTGTTTTGGAGACTATGCCAAATACGTTTATGCGATTGAAACGGGCTTGTCGAGCGACCCAATAATGAATTGGCAGATCAAAGAGTTGGAAAACCGGTCGATCGTCTCATTCTCCGATGCCCACTCCGGGCCAAAGCTCGGTAGGGAAGCTACTGTTTTTATCTCGAATGGGTCTAATGGGACTCATGAGTCTCATTTTACCTATGACGACATCGCTAGCGCCATAAAACAAGAACCGGGCGGAAAGCTTAAAATCGGCTACACCATAGAATTTTTCCCTGAGGAGGGCAAGTACCATTGGTCAGGACACCGAGTCTGCAATGTCCGCTACAATGCCCGTGAGATCAAAGAGAAAGGATCTATCTGCCCGGTCTGCCATAAACCATTGACAGTAGGTGTGGAAAACCGCGTCCTTGACCTATCGGAAAAACTATTAGGGCAAAATGACCTTTTGCTGGTGAAAAACAAAGTCGGCCTGACCTTTGTTTACGACAAAGAAAAAAAGCGCCGTCCGTTTGTCTCGACGATTCCTCTCCTTGAAGTACTTTTGGAATTGAACCACCATTCGCAAACCAAAGCGCAGAGGGAATATGAAAGATTGACTTCTGGTTTTGCAACGGAATTTGATATTTTATTACGTAAAGAATACGCCGAAATAGAAAAAGCCGGCGGAGATAGGCTGAAGAAAGCAGTGGAAATCATCAGGGAGAGAAAAGTATTTGTCGACCCGGGATATGACGGGGTATTCGGAAAAGTGCAGATTTTTAAAGAAGCAAATGAATCCGTTAAAAAAGAAGAAAAACAACAGACTCTATTCTGATTTTAATATTATTCTATTTTCTTTATTTATTTTTTTCCTCCCTACTCAATTAGGGAAGCATTTTTTTCCGCCGTATTCTTATCTCAACGGCGTCAGGGTGGACTACCTCTCCCCGACGCTATACCTGACAGATATTTTTGTTTTCTTCCTCTTTATTTTCAACTTAAAGACGGTCATCAATTTTTTCAAAAATAAAAAAGTTCTTGTAGGACTAGTTCTTTTATTGATTAATGCCTCGTTGGCAATAAACAAACCAGTGGCTTTTTACCAGCTCGTAAAAATTATTGAATGGTTGGTGGTTTTTTCTTTGGGAAGAGATTTATTAAAAATTATCAGAGAAAAAATCCTGCTCTTTATCTTATTTTTGTCGGCCGGATTAGAATTGGTATTGGCTGTGTCTCAGATGATATTAAAGCATTCACTTCAAGGGTTTGCCTATTGGTTTGGAGAAAGACTTTTCACTTTGTCGACTCCGGGGATTGCCAAAGCGACCATTCAAGGTATCGAATTCCTGAGGCCCTATGGAACTTTTTCCCACCCCAACTCGTTGGCAGGGTATTTTTTGCTTCTGTATTTTTTTGTTTTAGCGGCTAAAAAGTTCAATAAATACCTAGTCTGGAAGTATCTTCTGCTCTTTGTTTTTAGTTGTTTGATATTTATTTCTTTTTCCAAAGCGGCAATTTTAACGTACCTCATACTAAATACTTTATACTTTATGCTGAATGCTAAGACCGCTTGCAGGATTTGTAAAATAGCGAGAGTTACCGTTCCAATAATCATTTCTCTTATCTTTCTCCAGGCGACGACTGACCCTTTGACAGTTGACAAGCGCCTTGGTCTGATAAAAAATTCCCTGACAATTATTTTTCAGCATCCTGTATTTGGCGTCGGTTTGGGCAACTATTTAGTTGCCCAGTCGGCGTTTGCGTCAAAATATTTCTTATTTTTTAACCAGCCGGTCCACAATATTTTTCTTTTATTTATTACGGAAACAGGCATTATGACAGCGGGGATGGTCGCCTATTTTTTATTAAAGCCGGTATATCTAATATTCAAGGAAAACCCTTACGTTATTTTGGTTGTTATTTTCACGGGTCTTTTTGACCATTATTGGTTGACACTACCGCAGACTTGGCTAGTTTTAGCTTTGATTTATGGGAGTGTTTCCAGCGCTTTTTTTGTCTCCAGATTGAGCTTGAGAAGCTGATTTAACGGTTCCTGTAGACCTTCGGGAAGAGTTTTTATCATTTCACCAATCAGTTCGGCGTGTTTGGCGTTAGCCAGCTTTAAAGTTTCGACAAAACTGGACGGCGCCTGCCCGCCTTGTTTTTTTGCTTCCTTTAAAAGGTCAGGAATCATGGAGAAATATTTTTCGGCTTTGGAAAAAGTCGAAATCGCCGGCTGGCTCTTCCCTTTTTTTGCAAGAGCCATGGCCATAGCTACTCTTTTGTCAGAATACAAAAGGTAGATTTGGGCTTTTTTTATATTATCTCTGGTTAAAAATTCAGTAATCCGGTCCCGGACAATTTTCAGAAAATATAACGGGTGGTCGGGAAGGATTCCTGGATAAGGAAGGTCATAGGCAACTTTTTCCTGGGGAGTATTGATGCTGGCTCCGGAAGACTCCATGACAAAGTAAGCCATGGCCGGAAGAATAACAAGTATCAAAAATATTAAGATAGCTCTGCCAAATTTCTTCATAAGACAATCTAATTATATAAAATCGCTTTTTAAAAAACAACCCTCCGTTTTTGGAGGATTGTTTATTTCAGTAGGACCCTACGCGAAATTATTTAACCATTCTCTTCAAACTTTTACCAGCTGTAAAACCTGGTGTTTTGGTGGCTGGGATTTGGATCTCAGCACCGGTTTGTGGATTGCGGCCTTTTCGGGCGGCTCTCCTTCTTACCATAAAGGTACCAAAACCTGTAACGACGACTTTCTCACCTCTCTTCAAGGCATCAGCCATTGTAGAAAAGACGGTTGAGACTGCATCTTTGGATGCTTTAGCAGTAAGATTAGCTTTTTTCGCAACTTGTGCGACTAAATCTGCTTTTGTCATTTTTGTTCACCTCCTTTGAAAGACTTTGAAATATTAATTGAAATGAATAAACAAGAACAGAATATTACTTTTTAGGCTTTCTGTCAATCCATATTTAAAACATCTTATTATAACAATCTGTATCAATTAGAGGGCTTCATGACGAGGAGAAATGATCAAAACTTTTGTTTTTAATTTTTTTTTCGTCCAAAAAAACACCCGAACCTTTGACGACTTTTCCTATATAGAAAAATTTGTCATCTGTCATTTGTAATTTGTCATTTTGAGTAAATAATATGCGGTAATCCTCGCCTCCTTTTAGAGAAAAATCGACGAGATTATGGTCATATTTTTTGCAAAATAATTTTAATTCTTTTGAAAAAGGAATTTTTTCCGATTTAATTTTAATTTTTATTCGGCTCGATTTGGCAAGCTGATAAATATCAGACGATAGTCCGTCGCTAATATCAATACTCGCTGAAGAATGGTTGCTGATATATTGGCCGAGTTTCAAATCGATTACCGGCCGGAGATGTTTTTCAATTAGAATTTTTTCGAAGTTTTCGTATGCTTTCTTTTTCATAAACAGCAGTTCGAGGCCGGCCCTCGAATCGCCAATCGGCCCGGTCAGATAGACGCTGTTTCCTGGTTTTGCCTGGCGCCGGCCGACAAATCTTTTTGTCTCGCCGATCATAAAAATGTCAATCCCGAGTTTTCCCGAGCGGGAAATGTTTCCACCAATTACCCGACAGCCATAATATTGGCAGGCTTTTTTGATTGAACGATAGATTTTTTCGACGAGGGTCGTTTTGTTTTTCGGTAGAAGCAGAGAAACTAAAACGTACTTCGGCTGGCCGCCTGAAGCGACGATATCGGAAGCGTTTACTGTAATTGCTTTCCATCCGAGAAATTCCTGGGGAAAGTAATCAAGAAAGTGTTGTCCTTCAAGGAGGATGTCATTTGTTGCCAATAAAATTTTATTGCCGACTCTAAGAGGCGCAGCATCATCACCAATAATTTTATTGCCAACGATTTGTTTAATTTTTTCAATCACCTCAAATTCATTCATTAGATTTTCGTTGTCGCTTCAGCTCTTGTTTCCCTAATAATTGTCACCTTGATCTGTCCGGGAAAAACGTCAAATTTGGACTCGAGTTCTTCCTTGATTTTTTCCGCCATGACAGTCGCTTCATCGTCAGTCACCTCGTCTGGGCGGACAACCACGCGCAGTTCCCGTCCGGCCTGGAGGGCATAAGCTTCGCGGACGCCTTTTTTCGTCTTTGCGGCGTCTTCAATTGTCTTAATTCTTTTCAAATATTCTTCAAAGTCTTCGTGTCTGGCGCCCGGCCTACCTCCGGAAACGGCGTCAGAGATATAGACAATAATTGATTCAATTGACGGAAAAGGAATGTCTTCGTGGTGGGCGGCGACGCAGCCGATGACATTTTCTGGAAATCGGTGTTTTTTTAGAAGTTCAACGCCTAGATCGACGTGTGAACCTTCTTTGTCGGTGACGACTTTACCGATATCGTGCATCAGACATCCGAGTTTGACGACGTTGACGTCGGCGCCCAGTTCGTGGGCGAGGGCGATTCCTATTTTTGTTTCTTCAAGGGTGTGGACTATCATATTTTGTCCGTATGAATACCGATATTTGAATCTTCCCAGAGTTTGAGTAATCTCCGACGGGAGGTTAAAAACTCCGACTCGGTGGGCCAAGTCTTCCCCGGCTTTAAATATGTCTTTGTCTACGTCTTCGCGGGTTTTTTTGACAATTTCTTCGATTCTCTGCGGTTGAATCCGACCGTCTTTAATCAATTTTTCCAAAGACAAACGGGCGATTTCGCGGCGGGCCGCATCAAATGAAGAGAGCCTGATGACTCCTTCTTCTTCCAGGTCAACGTCGACTCCTGTGGCGATCTCAAAAGCCCTAATATTCCTGCCGTCCTTGCCGATGATCCTACCTTTGAAATCTTCGCTGGGGAGATTGATAACTGATAATGTATATTCGGCGGTATAATCTACAGCGCCATAACGCATCGCGTCGACCAAAATACTTTTAGCTTTTTCGTCGGCGGTTGACTTGATTTCTTCTTCGGCCGCTTTAATTCTTTTGGCGACGTCTTCGCGGAGTTTGTCTTCCCAGCCGCGAAGGAGTAAATCTTTGGCTTCGTCTTTTGTCATCTTGGCGATTTTTTCGAGTTTAACGAGCATCTCAGTTTTTTTGTCCTCGAGTTCTTTTTTTAGGCGGTCGGAGTGATTTCTACTGTCGAAGACCGACTGTCTTTCCCGGTTGACGGCGTTTTCTTTCTCTTCGACCATGTCTTCTCTTTTCGAGAGCCTTTTTTCTACTTCCAAGGCGGCCGATGCAGTCTCTCCGGCTTTCCTTTCGGCTTCATCTTTGAGTTTTAGCGCTTCATTGCGGGCTTTTATTACAATTTCTTCCGCTTCTCTTTTCGCGGTTATTAATAAATTTTCTCTGTCTTTGGAGATAGACAGGAATTTCTTAAAAAATTTCTGCAACATAATTATTTATTGGAGCTTTTAGAAGGTTACTGGGTTATTAATGTTGTCCCGAATGAACGGGGTCCTGAAACGTGAAATATTAGTTTTTTGAGGATTGACAACATTTATAACGTTAATGTTTAATTAACCTTCTTAAGCAATTTCTAACAGACTTATTTTACTCCTTGTTTGCCAAATCTGCAATGGTTTTTTTTATCAAGTCAAAGCCAAATCCGCGGCTCATGAGAAAACGGGCGGCTTTTTCAAAGCGTTTCTGGGAGGTCAGGCCTTTATATCTCGGCCAGCGTCTTTCCAAAATTTGGAGCGCTAAGGGTTCTTCATCAACCGCATTTTCTGAGAAATATTTTTCAATCAGTCCGTCACTGATACCTTTTAATTTTAATTCCCGTTTTAATATCCTTTCACCTTTTGGTTTTAAAGTCGTCCTATTTCTGACAAACCAACTGGTGAATTTTTCGTCGTCAATCAATTCCTGTTCCTTTAAATTAACGATGATTTTATCGGCGTCAGCGCGGGACCAATGGGTTTTGGCGACTTTTTTATAGAGATAGTCGCGGACTTCCCTTTCACTCCGGGGGCGGAACTTCAAGAAAAAGTAAACCTTGTTCAATAAAGGTAATAAATCCTCATTCATTTTTTGTTCAAGACCTGTTTCATTAGCTGTTGCTTTAATTTTTCATTTTTGGCTATGGCTTGTTTGACTTCTTCTTTTCCCTGGCCGATTAATTTTTCCCCAAGCCTAAAAAACGACCCGGACTTGGTGATAAAGCCGGAGTTGATGGCAGCGTCGACTAAACCTTCTTCACGGTCGATTCCGGCAGCCGTAATCACGACCTCGGCTTCCTTAAAAGGCGGAGCAACTTTATTTTTTATTACTTTTACCCTGATTCTGGCTCCATAGACCTGGTTGTTTTTTTTCAATGTCTCAATCTTTCTGACGTCCATTCTTATTGAGGTATAGAATTTCAAAGCCAGTCCTCCGGGCGTTGTTTCCGGATTGCCAAAGAATACGCCGATTTTCAGACGGAGCTGGTTTGTAAAGATGACCGTTGTTTTAGATTTGGAAACAATGCCGGTTAGTTTACGAAGTGCTTGAGACATCAATCTTGCCTGCAACCCCATCTGGGCATCGCCCATTTCACCTTCGATTTCCGATTTAGGAACCAAAGCGGCCACTGAATCGATAATCACCAGATCGACTCCACCCGACCTTATTAAAGTTTCGGCAATTTCGAGCGCCTGTTCTCCGGTATCTGGCTGGGAAATTAAAAGATCGTCGAGCTTGACTCCTAAAATTTTTGCCCAGCTTGGATCAAAAGCATGTTCGGCGTCGATAAAAGCAACTGTTCCGCCTACCTTCTGAGTTTCAGCGGCAATTGATAGACAGATTGTAGTTTTACCTGCGGCTTCTGGTCCAAAAATTTCAATAATTCTACCTTTGGGAATTCCACCGACTCCGAGAGCTAGATCGAGAGGCAAAACTCCCGTTGAAACGACGTCAACTGGAATGACTGGACCTTGACCCAACTTCATAATCGATCCCCGGCCGAACTGTTTCTGAATTTGTTCAATCGCCAAGGAAACCGCCTGTTTTTTATGACTATCTTGAGTTTTCATAATACTTTATAAACTTTATAACTTTATAGACTTTACAGACTCTTTTGCTTTTTGTCAACGGACTATTGTCTACAAAACATAGATTAAGCTGATGACAATCGCCCCCCAAAGTCCAATTGTTATGATTAAAGGAATGTCGGTAGTGATTAATTTTTCCGGCCTTTCGCCTTCTTCTTTTTCATACAGGAGCTGGGCGTAGCGGGCGATTCCATAGACTACCAGAGGAATTGAAAGCATCATCCACTTACGGGCTTCAAATCCGGGAAAAGCTTCACTGATAAAAGAGGAAAACATCGTCTGAATCTGCGGCGGTTTTTCCACATAAGTATAGGTGGCATAAGCAAGAATTGTAGCGGCGGCAAAGGTTTGGGTCAAGAAATCCAAGTAATGTTCTTTATAGAGAAAAAGCGACTCGCGCGTCTCCGCCCCGTGGGTAACGAGCTCGGCGTGCCTTTTGACCGAGGCCATAAAAAGAGAAATAAAAAAAATCGTCAGAACGAGCCAGATTGGGATGTGAAAACCAGAAGCTACTTCACCGGCAAAAGTCCGGATCATAAATGAAAAAGAGATTGTAAAAATGTCAATTGTCGGGTGCTTCTTGAGATATAGAGAGTAGAAAAAATGCAGGAGGATAAAAACCAGGCTCAATAAGAAAAACGGCATGGAGAAAAACAGACTCAAAATCAAAGACCCCAAAGTCAAGACAAAGACGAGAAAACTGGCTTGCTGGAGGGAAATTTCCCCCGAAGCGATCGGCCGGTATCTTTTGATTTTGTGTTTTCTGTCGTAGGGATAGTCGATGATGTCATTCAAGACATATGAAGTCGATGACAAAAGGCAGAAGATGAAAAAAGCATAAAGAGTATTGACGAATATCGGCCAGTCAAACAGTTTTCCCGAAAAAATTATCGCCGTAAAAACGACCAAATTTTTCACCCATTGGCTGACCCTTAAAGCGCGGAGAAGAACGAAGAATTTCTTTTTCATTATTGATTGAATTATACAATATTTTTATTTATCATAGAGGTCTATGGAGGACAAAGGTTATCAAAAGAAAATTGAAAAACCTTGGGGCTACGAAATACATTGGACACAGTCAACTCTTCCTTACATGGGAAAAATCCTGCACATAACAGCCGGCAAACGGCTATCCCTCCAGTACCATGATAAAAAACAGGAAACCTGGTATATCCTCAAAGGCAGGGCTAAGGTGGTTTGGGATAATGAAAATAAAGACCTGGTCGAAACAGAATTGGAGTACGGAAAAGGCTATACCTGCTCTACCGGCCAGCGCCACCGTTTGGTCGGTATCACTGACTGTGATGTTATTGAAGTGTCGACGCCTGAAATCGGGACCACTTACAGGCTGGAAGACGACTATAGTCGCCCTGACGAAACCGAAGAATTGAGAAAAAAAAGAAAATTATTAGTTAAATAAAAACTATAAATATGGATTTTAAATATGTAGAGAAACATTACGCAGCCAGAACCCACGAAAAGATGAAAGAAGTTCTGATGGATCCGAACGGCGCCGGGCCAGCAGTCCATTATTACATGATCCGCGGCGGCAAAGAGCAAAAAAATATTACCGTGTGGGAGCCGGGAACAATTTCCGGCGAGTATATAAAAACCTATGGTCATTATCATGTCGGCGCCCTCGATGAGACTTACTGGATTATTTACGGCGAAGGCGTCGCCCTTCTCCAGAAATTGGCGGTTGACGATAAGGGACAGATGATTTCTGATGTCGTTGAAGAGTTCAAAGCAATTAAAGTCAAACAAGGCGATAATATCTATATGCCTTCTGGCTACGGGCACCTGGTTGCTAATACAGGAATGACTTATTTTGTTACTGCTGACAATAGCCCGGTAAGTTTTGAGGATAAAAAAGATGAGGCGAGCATGCCCGGCCACGCTGACTATTCTTTAGTGCAAAAAATGAAAGGCTTTGCTTATTATGTTGTTGACAACAACGGCAAACCGGCTCTTGTGAAAAATAAACTTTATAAAGAAATAAAAAAACAAGACCTTGGAGGCTTGGAAATTATCGAAAAGTAAATTTATAAATTGGCTTTGCTTCTGGGAACACGGTGTGAATCCGTGACTGTGCCGCAACGGTGAATCCCCGCTTAAGCGGGGCGAGTCCGAGACCACCAAAGCTTTACCCCGTGCAGGGATTGATTATGGTCGGGCCGGAATCATCAGCATTAAAATTCGGTTTTTTTGAATCGTCAGCACAGACTATACTCCGCCACAGAAGCCTTACCTACCAGGAGAAACGTTTTGAGTTCCAGCAGCAACTGGACAGCTATGTCAACGAAGTTGTCCGTGACGAACCCGTGTCTATCCTTTTTCACTACTGGCCGGGAGGAAATAATAGGCTGTATAATCAACCCAACTCAAAAGAAAATAATCTCGCTTCAGCAATGTTTAATCCCCAGGAAAGAGACGGAGCTTATATAGAAGGGTTTAAAAAAGTAGAAGAATATTTAGTCAGCGGCCCGGAAAAGACAGTACTTTGGTATAGTCCGTCCGGCCGGACAGAATTCAAAAACGACCCGGGAAATCCTTTTTCCGGGATTGACTACGACTACGGCCAGCTTTATGTTTATCACCGCCGCAGAAGCCGTGTCGACGGCGTGGCCTTAAAAACCTCAAAAGACGCAGAAGACTTTTTGTATAAAAAATTCTTTCCAGAAAATGCCGGACTGCCTCCGAGGGAAAAAATAAGGCAGACTATTTTGACTCCGCTGATTGCCGACTTTGACACGATTGGTTTTCCGGAAAACCAGCCGTTTTATATTGACCACCACAACCACGAATATTTTTTACCCGAAGTAAAAGAAGAAATCAGACAAAGATTTGGCGGTGAAAGAAAAAAATACGTAGAAGTCTATGACAAAACAATCGACGAATTGGCCAGACATGAAATCGTTTCCGAAATTGTCTGGCAGGCTTTTATGGATTATTCGTATAAGAAGACTATTTATAACCACCTTGTTTTAAACAATAAAACCAAGCAAATTTTGGCCGGATGCACGGGGAAGTCAGAGGTTTCTTTAAGCGATCTGCCTTTTGCTCCGGACAGTTTTCTCCCCCAGGAATTTAACCCGTCTTCGACCGTTTCCCGTTTGGTAACCCAGGGAATAAAAGAAATCATGAAACAGGAACACAGGCACAGTGATTATAAATGTCCGAGCTGCGGCTCAATGAGAAAGGGAGAAGTTGTCGGAAGCGACCGTTCGGCCTGGAGCCCCTGCCGCAACTGCGGCCATCTCTATGTTTGTTGAATACGGTTACAAACGTGTCTTTATTCTTTCCAAAAGAAAAGGAAACTTTTTAAATTTAGGCGAGTAATAAACATTAAAATGACCGGCGTTTTTAACGATATTTAGTTTGGCTCCTAACTTTTTGGCGATTTCTTTGCCTTCTTTGATCGGTGTGTCGTCGTTGGTCGACTGAAAGACCTCAAAATATTTTGAAGTCTTTTTTATTTTATTCCAAAGAAATGGTTTTTTATGAAAAGAATCAACTCCTTTATAGCCTTTTGGATACCAGATAAAATTCATCCAAGGAGCGACTAAAAAAACTGACGCGACCGGTTTTTTTATTTTTTCTAAAAAACGAAAAGTAAAAACGCAGCCGCGGCTATGAGCGACAATAATAGTTTCTTCGTTAAAATATTTCTGATATTTTTCAACTGTTTTTAACCAGTCTAAAAGCTTATGTCCTCCGTAATAAGTATTTTGTTTTTTTGGAGGCGGGATAGGTAACTGGGGAACAAAAACGCGATGACCCAATTTTTCCAACTCTTTTTTTAACCATGGGAACCAATTCTCTTGCGGAGAGCCGTAACTACCATGAAATATAAAAACGTTTTTCATAAAACAAATTATTATATCATCTCGGCAACCTGTTTTCCTAATTTGACAGCGTAATTAGTCCCCCGGTCGTAAGGATAGGTCATGTCCAGGTTGGCAATGTAGAAATTTCTCAGTGGTGTTTTGAAGTCAGGTTTGCCTTTTAGGAACTCTTTGTCAAAGACAGGCTGGGCAAACGGAGCCCGGAAAGTAAAATAATTTGAAATCTGATTTTGGCGAAACTCGGGGGAGATTTTTT
>JAHFKS010000001.1 GCA_023245215.1 Candidatus Microgenomates bacterium
AAGCTGAAATTTTATGAAAAAAATACTGGAAAAAATTAAACAGATCTTCAACGACCCCGAGTTGAAAAAAAAGGTATTATTTACTTTATTCATTTTTTTGGCTTTCAGGCTGTTTGCTTTTTTGCCGGTTCCGGCAATAGATCTCACAAAATTGAGGTCGCTATTTGCTTCGAATCAATTCCTGTCGCTCTTAGACATATTTTCCGGAGGCACATTGATTAATTTTTCCGTTATGGCATTGGGTTTAAACCCGTATATCAATGCTTCGATCGTCCTCCAGCTTTTGACAGTGATGGTTCCTTCCCTCGAACAGCTTTCAAAAGAGGGAGAATACGGTCGCCACAAAATCAACCAATATACGCGGTTTCTGACGGCGCCTTTGACAGTCGTCCAATCAATCGGCATTTTTGTCCTTTTGAGAAATCAAAAGATAATCGGCAGCCTGTCACCCCTTGAATTTTTTTCTTTTATTTTGACAATGGTCGCGGGGACGTTTATTTTGGTTTGGTTCGGTGAGCTGATTTCGGAATACGGTTTGGGAAACGGCATCTCTCTCCTTATCCTGGCCGGCATCGTTGGCCGACTGCCGGTAACACTTTCCCGGACAGCCTCGGTTTTTAACCAGGAAATGGTTTTTAATACGATTATTTTTCTGGTTCTGGCCGTGGCGGTGATTGCTTCAATTGTATTTATAAACGAAGCCGTCAGGAAGATACCGGTTTACTATGCCAAAAGGATTAAAGGCAACCGCCTCTATCAGGGCGCGTCCAATTTTCTGCCTTTAAAATTGAACCAGGCTGGCGTCATCCCGATTATCTTTGCCGTTTCATTTGTTCTTTTTCCACAGCTGATAGGTAATTTTTTTGCCAATGTAAAAAACGTCAATCTGGCTTCCACAGGAAGGTTTCTTGTCAGCTTTTTTTCGCCGTCGGGATTTTTTTATAACTTTTTCTATTTTATCCTAGTGATCGGGTTTACTTATTTTTACACCATAGTTGTCTTTAATCCACAGAAAATAAGCGAAGAAATCCAAAAACACGGCGGATTCATACCAGGCATCCGTCCGGGTCTCGCCACAAAGCAGTATTTGGAAAAAATCCTATATAGAATTACCAGCGTCGGGGCGGTTTTTTTGGGAGTGATTGCCGTTATGCCGGTGCTGATGTCAAAACTGACCGGTTTAACAAGTTTGGTAATCGGCGGAACCGGGATTTTAATCGTGGTTTCCGTTATCCTGGAAACATTCAAGACGGTTGAAGCCCAGCTGGTTATGAAAAGTTATGATAAGTTTATAAAATAAAAATATGGCTAAAAAAGGCTCAAGAATCCTGATAGGCTTGATGTGTGAAGTTTGCAAGTCGTTGAATTATGTCGTTACGAAAAACAAGATAAATACGACTGCTTCCTTGAAATTAAAAAAGTATTGCCGCAAATGCAAAAAACACACACAGCATAAAGAAACAAAGAAACTAGATTAAAAATTCTTTTTTTTGTATGAAGCTTGTATTAATAGGCATCCAGGGGTCGGGAAAATCGACGCAGGGAAATCTGCTGTCAAAACAGCTCGGCATTCCTTATCTGTCAACCGGCCACATATTCAGGCAGCTGGCAAAAGAGAAAACAAAACTGGGCCACTACATAAAAGTGGTTATGAATACCGGTTTATTGATTCCCGACGAAAAAACCATTGAGATCGTCAACTCCTATTTGAGCCGGCCCGAATATAAAAAAGGCTATATCATGGACGGGTTTCCGAGGACCTTAAACCAGGCGGAAAAATTTTCCAACAACGTAGACAAAGTCATTTATCTGGAAATTCCTGACAAAGAAGCCATCTACCGCCTAGTCTATCGGAATAGCGAAGCGCGTGAAGACGAAACTATTCCAGCAATCAAAAAAAGGATAGAACTCTTTAAAAAATTTACGCTGCCTGTACTTGAATTTTATAAAAAAGAAAACAAACTGGTGACAATTGAAGGCATACAAACAATAGAAACCGTCAACCAGGAAATTTTGAAAAGCCTTGGAAAAGTCATGAGGAAAAATAAGATCGAGAACTGGCAGGTAAAACACAAAAAAATTATTGCCGTTGTCGGTCTTCCCGGAGTCGGCAAGACAGACGCGGCTGATTTTTTCAGAAAACAGCGCATGCCGGTCATTTCTTTCGGAGAGGCTATCAATGATTATATAGAAAACAACCATCTGCCCCATATTGAAAAAACCCACAAAAAAGTCCGCCTTGAATTAAGGCAGAAACACGGAATGGCGGCTATGGCCGTTTTGAACGAAGAAAGAATAAAACAGGCTATGAACAAAAATATGATTGTTATTATTGACGGACTCAGATCCTGGCAGGAATACCTCCACTTAAAAAAAACATTTCCCAAAGCAACAGTTTATCTATTGGCGATTTATGCCGACAAGCATTTGCGCTGGGCCCGCTCGATAAGAAGGTCAAAGAGGAACAAGCTTTACGGAGAAGAGCGGGATCTGGACGAGCTGATAGGAATCAATATGGCGCCAACAATTGCTTACGCCGATTTCCTGGTAAAGAACAATTTCTCAATTGAAGATTTTCATGACAAGTTGGAAGAAGTTTTCCGGACAATTTACTATTCAGAATGATAGATTTAAAAACAGGCCAGGAAATAAAAGTTATGGCTGAAGGAGGGGAAAGGTTGAGGAAAGTTGTCAAAGCACTTTTAAATAAAATTGATGTCGGCATCACCACCAGGGAAATCAACCGGATAGCGGAAGATCTGATAAAAGAACAAGACGGAGAGTCATCGTTTAATAAAGTCAAAGGTTATTCTTGGTCTACCTGTCTTCCGATTAATGAACAGGTTGTCCATACTCCTCCGTCAGACAGGAAGCTCAAACAGGGTGACGTCCTGACAGTTGACATCGGCATGTTTTTTAAAGGCTTTCACACCGACTTTGCCACCACGTTTGTTGTCGGCGGCGAACCGGACGGCGAAACCAGCCGGTTTTTGGAAACGGGAAAGAGGGCTTTGTCTAAAGCGATCAAACAAGCCAAAGCAGGCAACCGCCTTGGCGACATTTCCCAAGCGATTGAAAAAGAAGTTTACAGTCAGGGTTATTTTATCGTAAAAGAGCTTACCGGACACGGAATCGGCAGGCAGCTGCATGAGGACCCTTATGTTTTCGGCTTTCAAGAAAAACCGATTGAAAAAACGCTAAAAATACAACCCGGACTGGTTATTGCCATTGAAGTAATTTATTCAAAAGGTAGCGAAGAAATGGCTTATGAAAAAGATGAAGATTGGTCGATAATAAGCGCCGATAGAAGTTTGTCTGCTTGTTTTGAGCATACGGTGGCGATAACGGAAAAACAAACCTTGGTTTTAACCTGAAGTTATGGTAAAATATTAGGTTTATGAAAGATAACGTGATTATTGTTGAAGGAGAAGTAATGGAGAATCTCCCCAACACGCTTTTTAAAGTAAAGCTTTTTAATTCGGAAAAAGTGATTTTGTGTTATCTGTCTGGAAAAATGAGGAAAAATTATATAAAAATTCTTCCCGGAGACAAGATCAGGGCAGAGATTACGCCTTATGATTTAAATCGGGGAAGGATAATTTATAGAATATGAAAATAGCATCATCAGTAAAAAAAATTTGTGCCAAGTGCAAGATGGTAAAAAGAAAAGGCAGGCTGTATGTAATTTGCAGCAACGTTAAACATAAACAAAAACAAGCTTAAATAAAATAATATGGCGAGATTAATAGGTGTTACATTGCCGGATGATAAAAGAATTGACTATGCGTTGACTTTGCTTTATGGAATCGGATGGAACAATGTCGTTTCCGTATTGAAGCAGTCTAATATCGATCCGAAAAGAAGAGTCAAAGACATCAAAGAAGAAGAATTCAAAAAAATCACCGAAGTCATTGACAAGACTTTTAAAGTTGAAGGAGAGTTGAGGGAATCGCTCAATGACAGCATTAAAAGACTCAGAGAAATCGGCAGCTACCGAGGGTTGAGGCATTTGCGCGGGCTTCCTGTCCGCGGTCAAAGGACAAAGTCAAACGCCCGCACTAAACGCGGCAAAAGAAAGACAGTCGGAGCTTTGAGAAAAGAAGCTTGGGCGAAGTTAGAGTCGGGGAAGACAGGAGCCGCCGCTCCGGAAACCGAAGAAAAAGCGCCGGCTAAATAATTGAAATAAACTGACTATGGCAAAAAAACAAACAAAAAAAATCGTTGAAAAAGGCAGAATCTATGTCACGGCTACTTTTAACAATACTTTAGTAACGGTTACCGATGAAAAAGGCAGTCCGATTGTCACCGATTCTTGCGGAATGCACGGTTTTACCGGGACAAGAAAGTCCACTCCCCACGCGGCTACGGTTACGATGGAATCGGCTATAAAAAGAGCCATGGAAAATCACAATTTGCTTGTCGCCGACATTTTCATTAAAGGGATCGGCCCGGGCCGGGAAGCGTCGCTTAGGGCGATTAAGAGCTCAAAAATAGAAGTTAATAGAATTATAGATATTACCCCGATACCGCATAACGGCGTCAGACCGCCAAAGGTACGGAGAGTTTAATCGATATGAGATATACAGGACCAAAAAATAGAATTGCCAGAAGAGAAGGCATGGACTTAGGGTTGAAGACGCCGGGGTCAAAAAACCACGCCCGCCTTTTAAACAAGCTGACGGTTTTACCAGGCCAGCACGGCGTAAGAAGAAGAAGGAAAACCTCAGAACGCGGAATCCAATTGAGGGAAAAGCAAAAACTAAGGTTTATCTTCGGTATCAGTGAGAAGCAGATGAAAAACTATTTCAAAAAATCCGTTGTGAAAAAAGGAAATACAGCGCTATATATTTCCCAGTATTTGGAGAGGCGACTGGACAATATTGTCTACCGTTTGGGTTTGGCTCCGACAAGGGCATCGGCAAGACAGTTAGTCGTCCACGGCCACATTGCCGTAGAAGACAAAAAGATGTCCATCCCTTCCTATCAGGTCAAAGTAGGGGACAAGGTCTCCTTCTTAAAAGACAAGTCGACAAAAATCCCTTATATTGAAAAAACTCTAAGCAATAAAGATATTTTTTTGCCTGGATGGCTGGAGAAAAAAGCTATTGCCGGTATTTTAACCAGTATTCCGACAAGCGACGAGATTTCAAAGCAAATTAATTTAAGGTTAATAATTGAATACTATTCCCGTTAATTAATAATTTTTATTTTTTTTATGTTAAACCCAAATTTTTTTACCCAAAAACAAGAAGAGGGTAATTATGGAAAGTTTGTTTTCGAGCCGTTACCATTGAGTTTTGGCCAAAGCTTAGGTCATTCATTAAGGAGAACGATTCTGTCCTCTTTAAAAGGGGCGGCCGTAACCCAAGTGAAGATAGAAGGGGCTCCGCATCCTTTTTCCACCCTTCCTGGTGTAAAAGAATCGGCCTTGGAAATCATCTTGAATTTAAAGCAGCTCAAATTTAACGTCAAAGAAAGCGGCACTTTTAAAATCTCCCTTGACGCTAAAGGAGCAAAAAAAGTTTACGCCAAGGATATTGAAGGTGAAATCATGCCCGTAAACAAAGATGTGTATATAGGAGAGATAAGCGACGATAAGGGCAAACTGTCATTGGAAGCGATTGTTGAGGTCGGTTTCGGTTATTCGACAGTCGAAGAAAGAGAGCAGAAAGAGTTTGGTTTTATCGCCGTCGACGCTTTTTTCTCGCCCATTAAAAAAGTCAATACCAAAGTCGAAGAAACCAGAGTCGGAAGAAAAGCCAACTTCGAAAAACTTACTTTGGAAGTCTGGACGGACGGAAGCATTACTCCATCTAATGTGGTTAAGCAAGCCTCTGCCTTGCTGTCAGAATATTTTGCCCATATTTTGTCCGGCAAAGACACGCCGTCTGCCAAAAAAGAAAAAACCGCTGAACAGGTAAAGCAGGAAGAGATAGACAAGAAATTATTTGAGATTATTATTGATGAACTAAATCTGCCTTCTCGCGTCATCAATGCTTTGCTCAGGGAAAAGATTGAGACGGTTGCAGACCTGATTAAAGTCGGCAAGGAGAAATTGATCGAGATGAAAGGCGTCGGTAAAAAATCTATCCAGTTAATCGAGGAAGAATTAAAAAAAATGGGAGTGGAAATATGAGACATGGCGTTAAAAAAATAAAATTCAATGCGGGTATAGACGCAAATAAAATGCTCGTGAGGAAGCTCGCGTTGAGTTTTTTGTCAAAGGGATACCTGCAGACGACTTTGCCAAAAGCCAGAGTCCTCAAGACTCATATAGAAAAACTGGTATCCAAGATGAAAGTCAAAAACGAAGCCAACAAAAATTTTTTGCTCCGTTATCTGGCTGACGGGCAAGCCGTTAATGACGGATTTGACCGCGTCGGGCCGGCCTTGATGAAGATAAATGGCGGATATATCAGGATAGTAAAATTGGGGATGCGCACCGATGACGGCGCCGCCATGGCCAAAGTCCAATGGGCCTATCCGGTAGTGAAAGAAGAAGTTAAGAAACCATTAAAAAATGAAAAATCTAACAAAACAGACAAAACCAGTTAAGGCAAAAGAAATAAACCGGACTTGGCATCTTTTTGATGCGAACGGCAAAATCTTGGGCAGGCTGTCGCCTGAAATCAGCCATTTCCTGCAGGGAAAAAATAAAGTAAACTATGTCCCTTATTTGGATATGGGTGATTATGTTGTCGTCGTCAACGCCAGAAAGATAGCCATTTCGGGGAAGAAGAACAAGACGAAAATCTATACTAATTATTCCGGTTATCCCGGTGGATTAAGGAAAGTCAGTTTCGAAAAGCTCTTGAACACGAATCCGGGCCTGATTGTAAAAAATGCCGTTTCCGGCATGCTGCCTAAAAATAAATTCAGAGATGACAGACTGCAAAGATTGTTTATTTTTGCCGACGAAAACCACCCTTATAAAAATAAGTTTGTAAAATAATATATGGCTAAAAAAACTAAAAATATAGAATATTACGAAGCGGTCGGCCGGAGAAAAAAAGCCGTCGCCAGGATCAGATTATATCTGCCGGGAAAAGACAAGACGGCGACCATTAATAAACAGAAAATCAAGGCTGGAGAAATTTATATCAACAGGCAGCCTATCGAAAAGATTTTTGTTCAGGATTATAAAAGGGAATTCATTATGATGCCTTTGAAGATGACGAATAACGCAGACAGATTCGCCGTTTCAATATTGATTGAAGGCGGAGGGAAAAACGGCCAGCTGGAGGCGATCGTCCACGGATTGTCACGGGCATTAACGATAAGCGACCAAGGATACAAGGTAACCCTGAAGAAAGCCGGCCTTTTGACAAGAGACGCCCGAAAAAGAGAAAGAAGGAAAGTCGGCACTGGTGGAAAAGCCAGGAGAGCCAAACAGTCGCCGAAACGGTAATTTTTTTGCCCAAAATATGATTTCTCTTTCCATAATCATTGTTTCTTACAATACTAAGGACATTACGCTGCGATGCCTTACGAGTTTAAAAAAGAATCTCCAGAAATATCCTATCAATTATGAAGTCATTGCTGTCGACAATGGTTCCAAGGACGGAAGCGGAAAAATGCTCCAGAGCTTAACATCTGATTGGAGCAATTTGAAAGTAGTTTTGTCAAAAAAAAATCTCGGTTTTGGCAAAGGTAATAATTTGGGTGTTGCCGGTGCTAGAGGTAAATATATTCTTTATTTGAATTCCGATGCGATAGTAAATGACATTGATTTTAACGATCTTGTTTTTCTTTTTGAATCTCAAAAAGATCTAGGCGCCTTGACCGTTAAAGTGGTTTTATCAAATGGAGAAATCGACCCGGCCTCCCATCGCGGTTTTCCTACTTTGTGGCGTTCTTTCAGCTATTTTCTGGGTTTGGAAAGAATATTTATTAAGATTCCATTATTGAATAAGTTATTCGGCGGATACCATTTGGTTCACCTCAACCTTAATGAAGTCCACGAGATCGACGTCCCGACAGGGGCATTTTTATTTACGAAGAAAAATATAATAGATAAAATCGGCGGCTTTGACAAGGATTATTTTGCTTACGGGGAAGACATCGAGATGGCATTCCAAATAAAAAAACTCGGTTATAAAATAATTTACTACCCATTGTGGAATGTCCTTCATCTTAAATCAGTTTCGGGTTTGAAAAAAAAAGACAGTAACATCCGAAGGAAAACGAGCTTTTATTTTTATGATTCTATGAAGATCTTTTATAAAAAACATTACGCCGAATTATATCCGTGGTTTATAAATCAATTAGTCTATTCGGCGATAGACATTAAAACCAAACTCAAGCGATGAAAAAAATCGGCATAGACGCCAGACTTTATTCGCAGACAGGAGTCGGCACTTACCTGCAGAACCTTCTTTACTATTTAGAACAGGCCGATACAAACGGCGAAATATTTTATATCTACCTGACTAAAAAAGATTATGACTCCGTTTCTTTCAAAAAGAAAAATTTTATAAAAAGGGAAGCCGGCTTCGCCTGGCATAGTTTCAGCGAGCAGATTGGTTTTGCCCTGATGCTTTATCGGGACGGGCTCGATCTGATGCATTTTACTTATTTCAGCTATCCGGTGGTTTATCTGAAAAAATTTATCGCGACAGTTCATGATGCTACTCCTTTGCTTTTTAAAACCGGCAAGGCCTCGACAAAGAATCAGTTTGTTTACAATTTGAAGCACTTTTTCTTCAAAATTGTTGTCAGCCTGCAGGTCAAAATGGCAGTAAAGATTATTACCCCGGCTGATTCTGTAAAAAAGCAGCTGGTTGAAATATACGGGGCGGGAATTTCCCAAAAAATCCAGCCGATATACGAGGGAGTCAGTTATAAAGTTTCCCGGGCAAAGGAAAACGCCAGCCTCGGAAAAAAATTCAAAGACTTTTTTATCTATGTGGGCAACTTTTACCCACACAAAAATGTCGAAAAATTAATCGATGCCTTTACCGGGATTGCCGGAAAATACCGCCTGGTCCTGATCGGGCCAAACGATTATTTCACAGAAAGGATTACCCGGTATATCAATTCGTCCAAAGCAAAAAATAAAATAACGCTTTTGAAAAGTCCGCCTACAGCCGACCTGGTATTTTTCTATAAAAACGCCGAGGCGATTATCCACCCGTCAAAATCAGAAGGCTTCGGACTGCCTTTGGTTGAAGCGGCTTATTTCAATTCTCCAATGATTGCTTCAAATATTGATGTTTTTAAGGAACTGTGGGCAGACCAGTATCTTTCATTCAACCCCAATGATATTAATGATATTTTTGAGAAAATTAAATCATTTATTGATAAAAAACCCGGATTTGACTATAAAGATCGCCTGAAGAAATACTCATTCGCTAAAATGACAGAAGAAACCCTCAAGGTCTACCACAAAGTCACCCAGAATTCCTGAAGGACCAAAACCTGGACTGCCTGGATAAAAAGAATCACCAGGAAAACTTTTGTCGCCAGTTTTAATTTATTTGTCAAAAAACTGCCGGTGATTAATATGAGCGGAAACATCAAGGGCAGCCAGATTCTCCCGACTTCGCCTCGAACGGCTCCGGAAAAGTTAAGAAAAATCAATAATAGTGAAAAGAAAATGAAAAGATGATTCTTTATTCTTTTAAAGAACATCGTCAGATAAGTTAATGTTATAGGGAGGCCGGTGAAGACAAAGAAGTCATAGAGGTTGTAAAAAACCCAGGGAAGATAGGCTCGGTTTTTCGGCAGACCGATCATCAGCGTGTAGGATACGGAAAAAATATTGTAACCAAAAAATAAATACACAGCGAGGTAAAAGAGGCCTCCTCCCATAAAAAAAGGAATAATGGTTTTTCTGTTTTTCAGAAAATAATAGGAGAAAAGGATAAGAAGCGGTAGAATTGACAAGCTGAAAAATATTCCCAGGGAAAAAACCAGCCCGGATATAGCCAGCAGCAGGCGGCTATTTTTTTCTTCGCCTTCAATAAAAATGAGAAAGCCTGACAGAAAAAATATCGGAAAATAAACATCAGGGAGCGGCGTAAAAAGAGTCAAGGCGGGAATGAAGATTGACATTAATGCAATTCTCACAGCCGCCTTTATTCCCGATAACTTCCTGCTGATTAAAAATAAGGGGATAATGTTTAGAGAGGCGAGAAAAGGAACAAAAAAAGCGGAAAAAACCGCGGCCGATTTTTGATTTAGAGTCAGGCCCTTCCAAATTATTTGGACATCATTGTGCTGCGGAATAAGGTTGGAGACAAAATTATTTATCAGGGGAATGAAGTTTACCAGTTTTTCCATCAGCCAATAAAAGATGATTGGACCCGGCGGGTGGCCGGCGGCGTGCATGGAAAAATTGAGGACGTTTTTTTGATAGTTAGAAAAAAAACTTCCAAGATTTTTAATTTTAACTGCTTCGGTAAAATAGCCGTTCAGTCCGGGGTTGATGACTCTATGAATTAAAACCGAAATCCCGCTCCTACTAAAATAAAGCACCGATAGCTGAAAGAAGTATGACAGAATGACTAATAAGACTAATAAAACCCATAAGTCTAATGAGGCCAATTTCTTCTTTTTGTCAAAAAAATATCCAATATACAAAATAAAAGATATTATCATTAAAGGCGCCCAGACCCGATTTAAAGTATTTACAAATTGATAGGGCCAGCGCCAATCCGGCGGCCAGGGACCGGGTCCGCGGAGGAACGGCGAGACATTAAAGCCGATTACAACAAAAAAAACCAGCGAAGCCAGGATAATCGCCGATACCAACTTTTTATTGAAGCTCATTTTGTTTCATATTTTATCAGATATAATATTTAGCATGCTAGAGAAGAAAAAAACCGCCGTTGTTTACGACTGGCTTGATAAGTGGGGTGGAGTCGAGAGAGTTCTTCTGACATTCCACCAGATGTATCCGGAAGCGGATTTTTTTACTTCCTATTTTGACCCCAAAAAGGCCGCCTGGGCGAAGAATCTAAAAATAAAAACTTCTTTTATCCAAAAACTTCCGGGATTTATAAAAGAGAGCAGGATTGCATCTCTGCCTTTTTACCCGTATGCTTTTGAAACATTTGATTTCAGGGATTACGGCCTGGTGATTTCCGTCACTTCGACTTTTGCCAAATCAATCATCACTCAGCCGGGAACAAAACATATCTGTTATCTCCTTACGCCACCCCGTTTTTTATGGAGCCACCAGAACGATTATTTTAAAGAAAATTTTTTAAACAGGAATTATTCTGAATCCTTAAAAGAATGGGATCTGGTCGCTTCCCAAAGGCCGGATAAAATTATTTCAATTTCAGAAGCCGTCAAAGAAAGGTGCAAAAAATACTATAAAAGAAATAGCGAAGTTTTATACCCGCCGTTTGACGTTGATTACTGGGAAAAGATTAAGTCAAAATTACAACTTAAAAGTAAAAATTTTTTCCTTATAGTTTCGAGACTGGAATCATATAAAAAAGTAGATTTGGCAGTAAGAGTTTTTAATAAATTAAGACACAACCTTATTATAGTTGGGGAAGGGAGCGAGGAAAGTAATTTAAGGAGAATTTCAGGAAAAAATATTAACTTTCTGTCCAAATTGACAGACGCAGAATTGGGAAGATTGTATTCGGAAGCAGAAGCATTAATTATGCCGCAGAGCGAAGATTTCGGTTATGTGTCCCTGGAGTCGCAGTTTTTCGGGGCTCCGGTGATTTCCTATAAAAAAAGCGGCAGCGCTGAAACGATTATAGAAGGCAGAACGGGGATTTTCTTTGAAAAACAGACAGAGGGTTCTTTGCGACAAGCGATTGAAAGATATGGCAAAATCAAGTACAATCTAAAGAGAAATTGTAAGGGGTTTGGCCTGAAAAATATTATGAGATTTGACAAAAATATATTTGTTAATAGTTTTAAATCCGCCGTATGAAAGCAATCATTTTCGCCGGAGGAACTGGGACGAGGCTTTGGCCGCTCTCCAGAAAAAAATCACCCAAGCAGTTTGAAAAACTAGTCGGAAATAAATCTACTTTACAGCTGGCCGTCGAAAGGCTGCTGCCGGACTTTAAACTCGAAGACATCTACATTTCTTCAAACTTCAATTATAAAAAAATCATAAATGAACAGCTGCCGCAGATACCGCAAAAAAATCTGATTTTGGAGCCGGAAAAAAAAGACGTCGCTCCGGCAATCGCCATGTCGCTCGGGATTATTGGAAGGAACAATCCTGACGAACCGGTCGCCATTCTTTGGAGCGACCACCTGGTCAAAGAAGATGTTCTTTTCCGGAAAATCCTGAAAGTGGCGGCCGAAGAAATCAAAAAAAATCCGAATAAGATTGTTTTTATCGCCCATAAGCCGAGATTCCCCAGCGTCAATCTCGGCTACATTCATTTTGGGGAAAAAATCGGTTCGAAACAGGGAATATCTTTTCACCAATTCAAAGACCTGAAATACCGCCCGGATGAAAAAACTGCCAAAAACTTCCTCAATTCAGGCGAATATGCCTGGAACCTGGGTTATTTTGTCACTACATCAAGGTTTATCAACCATTGTTTCAAAAAGTTTGCACCGGAAATACATAAGAGCAACGAAAAAATTCTTGCTTCCTACGGCAAGAAAAACTTTATCAGGGTTTTAAAGCAGGACTACGGCAGGGTTGAAAGCATTAGTTTTGACAACGCCATTCTTGAAAAACTCGACAAAAAAGACGCCGTAGTCATCGTCGAAGATATCGGTTGGAGCGACGTCGGGAGCTGGGAGGCTTTAAAGGAAGCTTTGGAGAGTCACAGTTACGAAAACGTCATCCGCGGTAAAGTCTATCTGGAGCACGTCAAGGACAGCTTAATCTATAATTACCAGGATGGCAAGCTCGTCGTCGGCGTCGACCTCGACGAGAATATTATCGTCAATACCAACGATGCCATTCTCATCGCCAAGAAAAGTTCCATGCCGAAAGTAAAAAAGTTAGTGGAAAATTTCAGCGGGACAGAACACGAAAAGCACATTTAAAAAAAATTATATGACTAAATTTCTCAACGGAGGTTCTTATCAAAAGAAAATAAAAAGAGTTTTTGACATTATCGCCAGCATCATTCTTCTTATAATCTTCAGCCCGATTTCCATCTTGACGGCAATCGCAATCAGGCTGGACTCTCCAGGTCCGATACTCGCCGACGTACCGGAAAGAATCGGAGAAAAAGGGACAAAATTCAAGATGTATAAGTTCAGGTCAATGATAAGCAACGCACATTATGCGCTCCGCACCGATCCAAGGTTCAAAAAACTTTTCAGCGAATATAAAAAAGGAAGCTATAAGTTGAAAAAAGACCCGAGGATAACCAGGGTTGGCAAATTCATAAGGAAGCATTCCATCGATGAAATACCGCAGTTTTTGAACGTTTTTAAAGGTGAAATGAGTCTGGTTGGGCCGCGCGCCTACTATCCAGACGAGCTGGAAAATCAACTGAAAGAATATCCTCACACTAAAAAATTGGTGAACAAAGTGCTTTCCGTAAAACCTGGGATTACCGGACTATGGCAGGTTTCCGGCCGGTCAGAAGTCAACTTTGACAAAAGGATTGAAATTGACGCAGAATATGTGGATAATATATCTTTATGGAAAGATTTACAAATTATCTTCAGAACACCGATAGTTATGGTGAGCGGCAGAGGAGCTATCTAATGTATAGACCAAAAGGTAAAAATCAAAAATCAAAAATAATCGGTTTGTTGGTGTTGCTGGCTTTTTTCGTTTTATTTATTGTTCTTCCGGTATTAAAGATAAAGTCAAAGGCGACCGCCTTAATGGCTTCGGCAAGAGAAATGAAAGCGGTATTTGCTAAAAATGATATCACTCTTTTGAAGTCAAAGCTGGGCGGGTTCTCCGACCAATATAAGGACTTTGAAAAAACATCCCAGTCAATCTACTGGTTGTCTTTTATACCCTATGTTTCAGATTTCAAAAACGGCGTCGAAGCCGGCAGTTATGTCGTCAAAGCGGGTCAAGAGTCGGTCCTGGCCATTGAGCCTTATGCCGATTTGATCGGTTTTAAAAAAGGGGAAGTATCCTTTGTAGAAAAGTCAGCCGAAGACAGGCTGCAGACCGCCGTGTTGACGTTGGACAAACTGGTGCAGAAAGTCGACCCGATCTCCGCCGACATCGAAAAGGCCAATGAAAAAATATCAAAGATAAACCCGGATCGTTATCCAGGAAAGATAGGCAAATCAGATATTAAAGGCCAGATCAATAATATCAAAGAACAGTTTGCCGGCGTGAGTTCACTTTTCGTCGACGCCAAACCTCTTATAAAAAAACTGCCGGAGCTTCTTGGCAGCAAAGAAGAAAAGACATATCTGATGCTTTACCAAAACGATAAAGAAAGGCGGGCGACCGGAGGCTTCCTGACTTTTTACGCCGTCATGAAGATAAAAGGCGGAAAAATTTCCATTGCCCATTCCGACGACATCTATTCGCTGGACGCCACGATAAACGAAAGGCCGAAGACTCCAAGGGAAATCCTGACTTACCATAAAGGCGTCAACGCTTTTTATATTAGAGACAGCAACCTTTCCCCTGACTTCGTCCAGTCGATTAAATTATTCAACAGCCTTTACCAAAATAGCGGCGCAAAAGTACGCTATGACGGCATCATCGCCCTGGATTCGAAGATACTGGTTGACATGCTGACAATTTTCGGCGACACTCAGGTTGACGGAATCAACTTTTCTGCAAAGACAGACAAAAGATGCGACTGCGCCCAGGTTATTTACACACTTTTTGACATCGTTGACAGGCCGGTGGGCTATTTCAAGGAAAACAGGAAGGGAATTTTGGGAGACTTGATGTACTCGCTTTTTTATAAAGCCATCGGTTATTCGCCTTCAAAATATTGGGGGACGCTGATGCAGACGATGTATCAAAACCTCCAGGAAAAACACATCCTGCTTTATTTTGTTGACTCTGACGTCCAAAAGTCTGTCGAACAGCTGGATTTTGCCGGGAGGATACGGGATTACAAGGGCGACTACCTGCACATCAACAGCGTCAACTTTGCCGGGGCAAAAGCCAACTTGTTTGTCAGCGAAAAAGTTGACTCAAAAACAAACGGTAAAAACCGGGAAGTGACTGTAGATTTCAGAAATCCTTATCCTCATTCGGACTGCAACCTTGAGCGGGGAGGCCTGTGTCTCAACGCGACTTTGAGAAACTGGATTCGTTTTTACGTTCCCAAAGGCTCCAAGCTTGTGAGCTTTCAGGGTTCGGAGAAAAAAGTCCAGACCTATGACGAACTGGATAAGACGGTTTTTGAAGGATACCTTGAAGTGCCGACCCAAGGCAAAGCAACGGTCATCGTCAAATACATCCTGCCTTCCGGAGTCTCCACCGATTCGATGATGGTCCAAAAGCAGCCCGGCGTGACAGGCCAGGAGTGGAAAGTCACCGTAGACAACAAAAAAATCTTCGAAGGCATTCTGGAAAAAGATACAGTATGGCGCGGACATTAAAGACAGAAGCAATTGTTTTGAAAAAGAAGCCCCTCTTGAATAAAGACGCGCTCGTTTTTTTGTTCTCCAAAGAACAGGGAAAAATAGTCGCCAGCGCCAAAGGCATAAAAAAAATCACCAGCAGGCGCAGCCCCCACCTTGAAACAGGCAATCTTATATCCGCCTTTTTTTCCAGAAAAGGCGAGCGTTTATACCTCCAGGAAACCAAACTGATTAGCGGCTTTTCCGAGTTGAAGAGAGACCAGAAAAAAATAAGCAGGCTTTACCAGTTTTTTTATATCTTGGAAAAACTCCTCCCGGAAAACCAGAAAGAAGATATCGTTTATAATCTTACCAAATCATTTTTAGTCAAACTATCTCAATCAGCATCGGATTATGACATTCTATCTCTATATTTGAACAAACTTCTTATGGCGCTGGGTTACAGCAGACAAAGCCACGGCATAATAGAACTGGAAGCTATTATCTCCGATTTGATTAATGAAAAAATGCCCTCATTTAATATATAATGGAATATTATGGAGAACATTATTGCTTTGGCCAAAAGACGGGGGTTTTTTTATCCTTCATCGGAGATTTACGGAGGCTTGGCAAACACCTGGGACTTCGGCCATTACGGAGTCCTGCTTAAAAATAATCTTCGCGACTGGTGGGTAAAAAACGTCGTCCAGGATAGGGAAGATATCTATCTGGTTGACAGCTCGGTCATCCTCAATCCCAAAGTCTGGCAGGCTTCCGGCCACGTGACCGGCTTCAATGACGCCCTGGTCGAGTGCAGAAAATGCCACAATCGGACGCGAGCCGACCACCTGATTGAAGATAAATTAAATAAAAAAGTCGAGGGACTTCCGGTTGAAGAACTGGCCAAAATAATCAAGACTAATAAGCTGAAATGCCCCAAGTGCGGTTCGACTGATTTGACCGACCCCAAGCGATTCAACCTCCTTTTTGAAACCCATATCGGGATTGTCGAAGAAAGCAAGTCTTCGGCCTATTTGAGAGGGGAGCTGGCGCAGGGTATTTTCATGAATTTCAAGCAGGTGACCGACTCGATGAGGGTCAAGTTTCCATTTGGAATTGCCTCCCAGGGGATCTGTTTCAGAAATGAAATTACTTTGGGCCAGGGGGTTTTCCGGACTCTCCAGTTTGACCTGATGGAATTTGAATATTTTATAAGAGAGCAGGATTGGGAGAAAACTTATGACTATTGGAAAGAGACGATGTGGAAAATGGCTTTGGAGCTGGGGTTAGCCAAAGAAAAAATGCGCTGGAGGGAACACGAAGCCTTTGAACGCTCCCACTATTCGAAAAAAACCATGGATATCGAATATCAATACCCGTTTGGCTGGAAAGAGATGTGGGGGCTGGCCTACCGAACGGACTTTGACCTGAAAAACCACATGAAAAATTCCGGAGCCGACCTCGCCTACCGCGACCCGAAAACAGGAGAAAAATTTGTTCCACACGTGATTGAGCCGACCTTTGGTTTGTCCCGATTATTGATTACGATGGTCGTCAACGCTTATCACGAGGAGGAAGTCAATGGAAAAACCAGAACAGTTTTAAAGATAAAGCCGTTTTTGGCGCCTGTTAAATGCGCTGTCTTTCCTTTGCAGAAAGACGACAAGTTGAAAAAAGCCGCCCACGAAATATTCAAAAACTTGAAAACAAAAATGTCTTGCGAGTTTGACGACTCGGGCAACATCGGCCAGATGTACCGCCGTCAGGATGAAATCGGCACGCCCTGCTGTGTTACAATTGATTATCAGACTCTCGAAGATAAAAAAGTCACCGTAAGAGATAGAGACAGTATGAAACAACAGAGAGTGGACGTTTCTAAATTGGAAGAATATATTAATTTAAAAATTAAAAGTTAATTTTTTTATGAAGCCAGAATATAAAAAGTATTTGATAATAGGCGGAGTGGTGGTTTTGTTAGTAGTTGGTTATTGGCTGTTTGCGCGCAACACGATTGTCAAAAAACAAACAGCTGATGAAACCCCGACAGAGCAGGTTTTGCCGACGGTTGACAGTTCGGTAAAAGTCTCTTTGAAAGCCGTGAGCGCCAACAAAGAAGTTAGTTTGGAAGTCTCCGGAATGCCAGCCGGCACCCAGTCGGTCGACTATGAACTGTCTTACCAGACAGCCGCCCAGGGTTTGCAGGGAGTTATCGGAACCGTATCTTCAGACGGCCAGACAAGTTTCAAGAAGCAGCTAACTTTGGGGACGTGTTCTTCCGGCACCTGTGTCTACCACCAGGTGGTGGGGAAAATTAATCTGACTCTTAAGTTCACGGGAGATTATGGAGAGAAATTATTCGAAAAAGAATTTGCGCTATAAAAATTTAAAATTTAACATTTGATTTTTGTTATTTAATAAGGGGGTGTAACTTTTTATGCCTATAATCAAGTCTGCTAAAAAAAAGGTAAGGAAAGATAAAAAAAGGACCGCGGAAAACCTGGTTTACGTAAAAGCTTTCAGAGCTACTTTGAAAGAGATGAAAAAAGGCGGGAAAAACGTCAAAGAATTGGTCAAACGCTATTATTCCCAGATTGATAAAGCCGTCAAAAACAACGTCATCCACAAAAACAAGGGAAACAGGTTGAAAAGCAAGGTTAAGAAATTGTCCTCTTCTAAATGAAGTACAAAATTAATCTCTTACCGGAAAAGCAAACGACTTTTCTTGACAGGATAATGTATTTTTCCTTGAACTATCTGCGGTATATCATTGTCATTACCCAGCTGGTTGTCATCGGTGTTTTCTTTTACCGTTTCCAAATCGACCAGCGGATTATTGATCTGAAAGAATCGGTCGACCAGAAAAAAGAGATAGTCGAAATCGTTCTGCCGCTGCTGCAGGAAGCCAGCCGGATAGACAAGAAAAGCGTCGAGATAGACAAGATTTTGAAGAGGCAGGAAAAATTCGACTCGATGATCAAATACCTGCTTTCGGTTTTTCCCGAAACAGTCACTTTGACAAATCTGGAATCGGCTGAAGATTCCATGAAAATCACCGGCAATGCCGTCGACGCCAAACAGCTGCAGACATTTTATGCCCTATTGAAAAAAGAGGGCAGGTTTGGCATCGTTGAGTTTAAAAGCATCAGAAAAAGCGAGGCGGGGTACAATTTTATTATGACTTTGGATAAATTTAAATCAGGCTGAAATATGGATAAACAAGCAGTCACAAAATCTATCTTCACCAAGAAATCTCAGGACTATACTTTTGTGGTGCTTTTCCTTTTGGTCTTTTCCGTCTTTATCTTCTTTGCCATTGGCCCTTCATTGAGGACGGCTTTTTCCTTAAAAAAAGAAGAAGCTGATTTAAAGGTGGTTGACACCGTATACGAGCAGAAAATCATGAACATTTCTTCTATCCAGGACCAGATTGAACAGAGCCGGGAAAAACTGCCGCTTTTTAACCAGGCGATATCTCAATATCCTGAAGTCAATAAAATGGTTGACGACGTCAAGACGATTGCCGACAAAAACCAGTTCACCATAAAGAAAGCCAACATCGCCGACGTCAACCTTATTCAAAGCAAAAAGCAGATCGACCGGGTAAGGCTGATTATCGAAGGCAAGACGGGCTTTGATAATCTGATAGGTTTTATCAATGATTTATTCCAGCAGCGGCGGTTAAAAGCGATCACGAATTTGTCTATAAGTCCGGATAGGGAGGCGACTACTTCGGGCCAGCTGGAGGTGATTTTAACCATTGATGGATATTACCTATGAACAAAAAAGAAGTCCTTTTTTTGTCGATCGGTGTTTTCCTGACGGTGATAGCCTGGCTTGTTGCCGACATTTATCATGCTGCCACCGAAGACAAAATAAAGGTGAAGATTGACATTCCCAAGCTGGAAAATTATAAAATTAGCAAAGAGCAGTTACAAATAATCGAGAGCAAAAACGAATAAAATGGCTTATTCAGATCTTTATATAGGGCAGAAACCAAAAATCCCGACTTTGGCTGGGGTGCTGGTTATAGTTTTTGTGGCGGTGTTTTTCTTGTCATTGACAAACCAGTCGGCGCTGCCTTCAAAAGCCTCCCGCGCCAACTTGAAAAGGATTGAAGTCACCAACCTTAATCCTATACAAGTGAGCATTTTTTGGCAGAGCCAGGAAAAAGAAACCGGCTGGATAGTCTATGGCGAAAAAGAAAATCAATTGACAGGCATCAGCTTGGACGACCGGGATGTGGAAGAAAAAAAGGGCAGCTATTTCAACCACTATGTCACCCTGAAAAATCTAAAACCGGGACGGCAGTATTTTTATGCAGTTGTAGCGGCGGACAAAAAAACCGTCAAACCGGACGGTAGCTACTTCGATTTTAGAACACCTTTGGTTTCATCTGCCAAGACAAAACTAAGCCCTGCCAACGGCAAGGTCTTGCGGACTAACCTGACGCCGGTAAATGATGCCGTGGTTGTTATCAATGTAGACGAAAAGACCGCAGCACTCTCCACATTAACAAAGGATTCGGGCGAATGGTTGATACCTTTGAATTCTTTTTACGACAAGAAGTCCCAGCAGGAAAAGACTTTTTCCGGAAATGAAAAAGCCAAAGTGGAAATCCTGAGCGAAGACGGCGAGCTTTCAACCATCATAAGTAATTTGAATAATATGTCTATGAATACGGAAACGATAATAATCGGCAAAAATTATAATTTCCTCCAGGGAGAAAATGTTCTTTCCGTAAATACAGGTTTTAACTCGGCCGGCGCGAGCCAGCAGGTGGAAGTTGTTTATCCTCAGGAAGGCGCCCTCATCCCAGGGAGAAAACCTCTTGTAAAAGGAACGGCCATACCGGGAGCTAAAGTATCAATCACCATCAACTCGGCAAAAACTTTTTCGGCAGAAATAAAGGCCGACAGGGACGGCAACTGGAACTACTTGATTCCGGACAATCTTGAGTTGGGCCAGCACACGATTACGATAAAAACAAAAGATTCGCACGGCGCTGAAAAGCTGCTAGTGAGGAAGTTTACTATTGTCGCCAACGAAGGCCCGGAAGCCAAAGTTTTGGGATTGGCGAGCGGCAGCCCGACGCTGACCATGACGCCGACGCCGACAACACCTATTTATAACAACCCGACGGCAACAGTTACTATTGCCCCGACCGGTGAGTTAAAGAGGTCGGGGTCATTCGACCTGACGCCTATAGTAGGCGGCTTGTCATTAATAATTGTCGGGGGAGGGGTATTACTTGCTTTCTAGTACGTTTTTCAGATAGAATAAAATTATGGATGTATTTACAGCGCTTTCGTACTTAAATAAAATCAGCCTGTTTGCTTTTATAATTACGGCCGGTTTCTTGATCTACCAGTTTTACTTGTTGAGGAAAGAATCTTCTTCCGACCCGAAAAAGCAGCCGACGATTACAGATTTCAACCAAAATACCAAAGTCGAACTTTTGAATTACACCAGGCTTCCGGTTTCTATGGCGCCCGCCCAGGCACCCGTAATGAAAAAAGAAGTCAGGATGGTGCCGATTGCCATAGGCGCCGGACTTTTGGTTTTGACTTTGGGAGTTTTCCTTGTCCTGAACACAAAAAAAATGGCGCCTGAAGTCTCAAACGCAGTTCCGACACCGACTTTAATTGCCAATCCGACTTTGAAAATCAGCAAGCCGCCCACACCCACGCCGGGCAAATTCATGGCCGGCGGCCTGACAGCAACGCCTTCAGGGACTTTGACAACAACTCCTACAATAACTCCGACAAAAGCCCCTTCACCATCGCCGACTGTTAAACTCACGCTGACGGTTACAACTACTCCTGCCTTATCAGGAACGGGAACGCCGTCACCGACAGAAGTAATCCTGACGCTTGTCAGCCCGACCGTGACTATGACGCCGACTCTCATGCCTTCTTCAGGCGCCGCGGCATCTGGATCAGCAGCGCCGACGGCAATTGCCAGCCTGCCTTTGACCGGGGTAGTGGATAAGAGTCTGGCTTTTTTTGGAGTGGCTTCGTTCTTAATCCTTTTTTCCTTTGTTTTTTAATCCTTCGCAGTTTGACAGACCTTTTAAGTTGCAGATAATATATTGATGGATTAATGTGTAGTCTTTGTCTGTTGGAACCAGGACCCAAAGGCCGTCGTATTGGGCTGTGCCAAGAGGCGGGTTCGTAAAAAAATCTTCACTGAAAGATATTCTTTCCTGTTTGAAATTTCCTTTTAAAACGATATTCCTGGCGATGATGGCTGCCTGCTGATTTGTCATGTCCCGCTTGACGAGTTTGTCAATGATATCATACACTTTTTGGTAGTTTTTTAAGTTGGGTTTTTTGGCCAGTCCTATCAGTTTGATTTCTACTGCCTGGAAAACTTTTTGCTGTCGTTTTTCGCGGGCAAAATCAGTACCTTCGTCGCCATCGGCGTTTCTCGAGCGGCTGAAATTGAGGGCGGTTTCCCCGTCCATATTGGTTTTTCCTTGAGTAAAAGAGACCGTTTTATAGCGGCAGGCAAAAGTCTTGTCTCCGCTGCATTCGTCGTTTTCTTTTCCGGCGATCGGGAACTTTTTATCAACGAAAGACCTTTCGACATCGACATTGACTCCTCCCAGAAAATCAATCAGCTCCTTGAACTGCTGGAAGTCTATTACGGCTGCATATTGTATTGGCAGACCGACGACTTCTTCGATCTCGGCTTTGGCTAAAATAAAGCCGCCGCCGTTCGGCTTTTTGGCCTCGCCGTATGCATAGGCAGAGTTGATTTTATCGTTGAGGGTGGCGCTCCAGAGGTCGCGCGGGATGGAGATGGTTGTCAGCTTGTTTGTCTTGAAATTATAGTTGAAGACGATGTTGGAGTCGGAGAGGTTCGGGCCGTCGTGCTTGCCTCCGGCAATGCCCATCATCAGTATATTTACCTGGTCGTCATAAGTTTTGAGGGAGTCTTTAAAGAAAAGAGCCTTGATAATCGATACTTTAAGTGTTTTATTGACAAAAACAAGATAAGGGCGGGCCAGCAAAAGTAGGATAATAAAAACAAAAGCGGCAGCAGCGATAATTTTCAATTTCATATGTCTAAATTTTCAAATATAATTATACTTCATGTCTATTGATAATATTCTGAAGAGTTTAAACCCCCAGCAGAAAGAAGCTGTTCTTTATCACCATGGCGCGTCAATAATCCTGGCCGGAGCCGGAAGCGGCAAGACAAGAGTTTTGATTTCCAAGGTGATAAATTTGATACGAGGCCACGACGTCAATCCAAAGTCTATTTTGATGATTACTTTTACCAACAAGGCGGCCGGGGAGATGAAGGCTAGGATCGGAGTAAGCTATTCTCTCGGATATGTCGGCACCTTCCATTCATTCTGCGCCAGGGTTTTGCGCATCGACGGCCAGTTCATCGGTCTGAAAAGAAATTTCCTCATCTACGACGAGGAAGACCAGATCGGCGTCATCAAATCGGTTTTGAAAAAGATAAGCCTCAATAAAAAATACACGCCTTCTTATTTTCTCAACCGGATATCGGCGGCGAAAAACCAGCTCATAAGCCCGGAAAAATATTTGGATGTTTTTTCCGACTATGCCTCGAGCGACACCAACCTGATTTACCAGGCCTACCAAAAAGAGTTGAAGGAAAATAACGCCCTGGATTTTGACGACTTAATTAACGTGACAATAAAATTGTTTACAAAAAATAAGCAGGTGCTGGAAAGATACCAGGACAGGTATAAATATATTTTGGTCGACGAATTCCAGGATACGAACTATGTCCAGTATTTTTTGACAAAGCTGTTGGGGGCAAAATACAAAAACGTCACCGTAGTCGGGGACTTTTCCCAGAGCATCTATTCCTGGCGGGGAGCCGAGATAAAAAATCTGGAAAAGTTCAAGACCGACTTCCCCAGGACAAAGGTTTTTTATCTCGAAAGGAACTACCGCTCGACCCAGGCTATCCTCAACTTTGCCTTCGACGTGATTTCAAAAAACCAGACGCACCCGATCCTGGGACTTTATACCGATAAAAAAGGCGGCGAAGAAGTGGTATTTTATGAGGCGGCCAACGAGGAAGACGAAGGCATATACGTTGCCAACATGATAAACGATTTGAAATCAGGCCAGCGCCTGGACGAGATGGCGGTTCTGTACCGGACCAATGCCCAGTCGCGTGCCCTCGAAGAAGTATTCCTCCACTACGGCATCCCGTATGTTTTGATAGGCGGGACCAGGTTCTACGAAAGAAAAGAGGTCAAGGATGTTTTGAGCTACCTCCGTTTGCTGGTCAATCCGGTCGACAAGCTGTCAAAAGAAAGGATTATTAAATTGGGAAAGACGAGGTGGGAAAAGTTCCGGGAATATTATGACAAGAATAAGGAAGAAGCCGTTAATAAAAATACCGATAAAGTCATCGAGGAGGTTTTCCAGGCGACCGGTTATCTTAAACTGTATGACCCGGAGACCGAAGAGGACTATTCCCGTTTGGAAAACATCAAGGAGTTGAAATCAGTCGCCGTTGTTTTTCCTTCATTGAGCGAGTTTTTGGAGCAGGTGGCTTTGGTCGAGTCGGAATATTTTGAAGGGGAGAAAAAAGGGAGGAATAAAAACGGCGTCAGGCTGATGACTCTGCACCAGGCCAAGGGTCTGGAGTTCCCGGTCGTTTTTGTCGTCGGGGTCGAGGAGGGGATTCTACCCCATTCGCGGTCTTTTGATGATATATATTCATTAGAGGAGGAACGCCGATTGTTCTATGTCGGCATAACAAGAGCCAAGGAAAGACTTTACATTACCTACACTCGCCAGCGCTTTATTTTCGGGTCTAGGAGCTACTCAATGAAGTCGAGGTTTTTGGAGGAATAATCTTCAATTACTTGCGGTGATTATAGCATCATTATAAGATAACCTAAAGAGGTTTATAGAAATTCAGCTTTTAATGTGTTATACTATAGGTTATGAAAACTGAATTTAGAGGCAGTTTCGTACAAAACTTAGGTTTTGCTTCGGCCAAAGGCGTCAGCGCCGTTAAAGCAGGTGTCGCTGTCGTTTTAGGTAGGGACAAGTCTTTCAATCATTCCTACCAGTTAAAAGTCATGGAAGAGGCCAGGCACCCCAATATGCTGGCTGCAAAAGGCTGGGCGGCGATTATAGCTACCCTTATGGTTTCTTCTCTTATCGCCAATTCGTTATAAAAAGTTATTTTGTTATACTGATAAAAGAATATGTTCAAGGATAAAACAGGAAAAAGTTTGACTATGAGCGAAGCGTTTGCAAAAATAATCAACCGGATTAAAAACATCTGGATGGAATTGGTGGTTTTTAAACTTCATTTAACCGGCTGCATTCCTTCCCATTCTTTCCGGAGATTTGTCTACAGGATTTTCGGAATAAAAATCGGCAAAGGTTCAGCCATCCATATGAAAGCCAGATTTTATGATCCGAGGAATATTTCCATAGGCGAAGATACGATTATCGGTGAAGGAGCTGTCCTTGATGGAAGAGCCAAACTGAAAATTGGGGACCACGTCGACATCGCAACCGATGTTATGATCTACAATTCTCAGCACGACATCGAAGACGAAAATTTCGCCGCCGAAGACAAACCGGTGACGATCGAAGACTATGTTTTTATCGGACCCCGTTCGATAATCCTTCCGGGAGTGACCGTCGGCCGCGGAGCCATTGTCGCCGCCGGAGCCGTCGTCAGCAAAGACGTTCCGCCCAACGCTGTCGTCGGAGGAGTTCCCGCCAAAATCATCGGCGAGCGTAAGCTGAAAACCTATTCTTACAAACTCGGCCGTCCAAGACTCTTCAGATAAAAGTGGTAAAATATCGTCATGGTAGAAGCGATGATTCCGCGGGTGGAAGGCGTTGGAAGGCAGTGGAACAGACGGCACGAAGTTCGTAAAGGATCTGTTATAAAAAAAGCTAAATCTCCAAGAATCCCCAGAGTAATACAAGCATTATCAGAAACAGCTGAACTAAGTTATTTTCCTTTAGCTGATTTACCAGCGAGAGATATTGACCCGTCAACTTTACCTCATGTGACTATGGAAGCCATGGCTAAAATATTGTCTGATGCAGCCCTCGAAAAAAACAGTCTGGCGAATGCGCGCAAAAAAAAGACTTCCATTCCAACATCTCCTGTCAATAAAGCGGCCTACCGTCCGATAAAAAAAATGGGGTCACCCCATGAGCAGCGGAAACAAGTAGAAATTAGGAAATTAAACGATATTATCCGGAGTGTTTTGGGAGGAGTATGGACATACGAGCAGCTTTCATTATTAATGTTCGGTTCGGGACATATTGTGACTGAGCCAAGATTTGCTCCGGAGGCTCCTATCCGCCCTCTTAGACCTTCAAAGTTAAATGCAGTCGGTAAAGGCGAAGCGAAAATAATCCGCCGCCTGCATAGAAAAAACAAACTGGCCCAGAAGGGAAGAGTTTATACTTACTGAAATTGTTCGGAATCTGTTACTATGTTAGTGTGAGTTCCTCATCTTTTAGGAAACTATTTTCTTTCTTAATTTTTCTAAGCCTTTTGACAGGTCTCATGTTACTTTCTCCCAATGTTTTTGCCCAGGTTCCTTCTACACTTACTGTTAATGTTGAAATAGCGCCGTCATATGATACTGGAAAATTCAACATATCAATCGATGGAAATACAGTCGCAACTGATTTGGGAAACGGGACAACAGGCACAGTTTCTGTTCCCCTTGGTTCGGTTGCTGTCAGTGAAACCGCCGGATCAAATACAGACCCTTCGAATTATTTAAAAATCTATTCATGTTCTGACGGGTCTATAGGCAACGGGACTGACTTTACAATTAATATACTAGTTGGGCAAAGTTACACCTGTACTTTTTCAAATACCAGTCAGATTAATTTACCAAATACACCAACCCCGACAGAAACGCCGACCCCGGCGCCGACGCTGCCTGCGCCTACAGTGGCTTCAAATACACCGACTCCAACCTCAACTCAATCCAGCTCAAGCAGTTCAAATAACTATCCGACTAATACTCCGACTCCAGCATCGTCCAATACGGCCTGTTATAGTACAAAGCCGGGAAGCGCTCCTTATATAACGTCGGCAGCCGCCGGGAAGAACAGCGTTACATTAATTTGGTCAGAGGCAGCTTCGCCGGTCAGCTACTATCTCGTCGCCTACGGTTTATCTTCGGGTTCATTGGCTTTTGGCAATCCCGATGTCGGCGGAGCAGGGACAACCAGTTACACAATCTCAGGATTATCAGGCGGAACAAAGTATTATTTCAGAGTCCGTGCGGGCAACGGCTGCGCCCCTGGAGATTATTCCAACGAAGTTTCCGCGACGCCTGGTGGAGTCCTTCTGACTACTCCGGCCGCCGGATTTACCCAGGACGTCCTCGGCGAGGCGACCTCTTCGGGTCTGCCGAAAGTAAACTTTTCCAGTCCTCCCCAGGTGCTGGGTGCAGGGACGACGACTAATAAACAGGAAGACAATTTTTTCCTCAAATATAAATGGTATCTGCTTTTTCTTCTGCTTATCCACGTAATAATTTACCTTTATTACACCAAAAAAATTCCTGATTTAAAAAATATATTCCTCAAAAAAGTGGTAAAATAGAGCGTCATGACAGAGCGCTTATATAATTACCTCACTGTCGGCCTGGCTTTATCGGCGGTCTCGCCGAAAAGAGAAGAAGTAATGAGATTTACAAACTTCGACAACCCGGTTCTTTGGAAAAAAAGACCGTATGTCCACGAGTTTGCTTTGGTGCGGGCTTCTTTTGGATTACTGGAAAGGCATGGGGAACTGGATAAAAGTTTTTGCGAAAACATGGCTTTTGTTTTGGAATGGATTGGCCAACTCAATAAAAGCCAGTTAAAAGAAAGAAACGGAAGGGCAGAGCCTTTATTTTTAGACCTGGACAGCAAGGACCAAATAAACCAGCAGATAATTAATTTAAGAAGGCCGGATGCTGCTGAAAATCCTTTTACATCAATTACTTTGAGCGTATTTTTGGGCGGCTGCGCAAAAGCCTTAAGCGAATTCCAAATTATGGACAACGGGGGCGCTCCTTCCGGTCCAGCGCCGGAACAATTCGCCTGAATAAAAATATATGGGAGTCGAAACAAACTATCTACCGGATAAATTGGGAATAAGAATGCTGGGTGGTATAACAACAGATAATCATATTCTATTGCCGACTTTGAAACCGTCGGAATTTTTTGGAGCCTTTTGGCATGAATACGGCCACCCGATTGGAAAAGCGCTTTCATTTTTGCAGGGTCAGGTTTTGACCCCGGATGAAGTAATGGCTACGGCTATTCCACTCAGCCTACCAACCAGGACAAAGTTAATGTACGATCTGATGTTTCATGATAAGCCCAAAGCCGGTTTAAATGAAGCACTCGTTCCAACAGCGATGAAAGTTTTGAAAGTCTTTACCAAGGGCAACTTTGATTTTTCAAAATATATTCTTGAGCTGGATTATCCTTATGGTGAACTGGTAAAAAGAGTCCAGAGAGATCCTAACAATGTGACTGTTACGACCGATGAGCTGGGGGAATTGAAGGGAATTGCCAGTAAAGAAGGTAGGAAGACAGAATTATCGCCGATTGCTGTTGAAGCCGGGTGCAACAAGATATTGGCAAACAGCATAAGTTCCTTATTAACCTATAAGTTTGAACGGGTGGATCATGATAGTTCGCACGCCAAAGCCTGGACAGTCGTCCATCGGGCGTACTCGCAAAAAGGCTACATAATCCCTTCGGAAAAAGATCTCACTTAGTTCGATAATATTCCATTTTCCTAACCCGCCTCCACTCCTAACCTCCAACTTCTATGGATAAAAGTGCTAAAATAACGTTAACATGTTGCCAGAACAGCTGCATCCAAGACACTTTGCTCCTCTTCACGAGCTTTTTGACTTTGCCAGAAACGCCCTCGTCGAAAACCCAAACATGTATGGCATCAAATTGAAAAACCATAACCAGGAATATTTTGCCGGCTTGAAGGAAAGGATTGCCAGGGGAAAAAGGTCGGTGAGGAGATTTGACAAGGCTTTGAAGCTTCTGCAGGAAGCAGTAGTCGATCATAACTTTGAAGAAGTCAGCAAAGTTTCTTATCCGGAAGCCAATCGCGAGGTCAGACAGATTCTCCATCTGCTTACCTGGGGCTACCTGCGTCAGAATTTAGATAATAAGGGTTTGGATATCAATATGATTATTGAGAGCAATAAAAAACAGCTTTCGTCTCTGGCCCAAAATCTTGGGCGGCCGGTGGAAAGAATAACCGTCGCTGAACTGGCCCAGGCTGTCATGAGGGGCGACTTCAATCCCTCCTTTCTCTCCGTCGCCACCCCGCTCCCGTAATCTTATTACTCCATTTTTCATTAATCAGTTTCCAAACCTTCTTTCCAATTTCCGTGCCCATTTGTAGACTATACGCTACAAGAGTAGTACAATGTAAGAAATCATGAAAAAGGTTTGGGTTGTTTTGACAATCTTTATTTTACTTATATTATCTCCTTCTGTAATATTTGCTCATCCGGGTAGAACAGCCGCAGATGGATGCCATTATTGTCGAACAAACTGTGATTATTGGGGTGTTCCGTGGAATGAAAGACATTGTCATGGGGGAGGAAGTGTCCAAGGAATTCAAGTACCTATAAATACTCCTATTCCGTTACCAACATGGACACCTATTCCTACTAATACACCAATACCAACTAATATTCCGACTCCTACAAATACTCCAACGCCTGCGCCGACAAAAATAATTAAACCAAAAACTAATAAGCTAAATAGATCTAATAAAGTTAAAAAACAAACTGCTAAAAAGAAAACCTTTTGGCAATGGTTATTCGGAAAATAATCACTTGTTTTCTCTTGCAAAGCTCTAAAAAAGGAGTATAACTATGGCAAATTTATGACAAATAATAAATTGAAAGGAGACGAGGGAGAAAAAGAAGTCAGGGAGAAAGTTAAATGCCCAAATTGCGGAAATAGACTCGTTTCACTTCCTTCGGGTTTTCCAATGTTTGATGTTCAATGTTCCCGTTGCATGTTTCGAGCTCAAATAAAAACCGTAAATAGTTCACCAAGAAATTCAATTTTTGGCGCCGGTTGGGATATATATGAAAAAGTATTAAAAGCAGGTTATTTATCTCCACCTTTAATATTAAATTTTAAATGGAAGACTAAAGATGGTTTATGTCAAGAAATAAGATTTTATCCATTTATAGCAAGAAATAATGTTGAAAAATATAGACTTTCTTCTAAGGCTAAAAGAGCTAATTACAGAATGTTTAAATACGTTAGACTCGATCAAGCCAAGTACTATACGTTATTAAGTAGTTTTAAGCCTAAATAGAATATAAAGATATTTTCACTGCAGAGGTGTAAAAGCTTCAAATATTTTTTCAGCGTTCTTTCAGAATAGGAAAATATTCTTAGAGTAAATATGAAAAGAAAGATTTTTAAGCTGTTTCGACTCATAAAAAGGATTTTCTTCAAAAAAAGAATTAGGATTCCGGCGAGGATTTTTTTTCCCAAAAAGTTTGCCGAACTTTTAATCCCAACTCAATCGCATTTTCCTTCACTTGGCATTCATAGGATAAGAGATACACCTTAATGCAATAACAAATGATAAATGTTAAATGATAAATCAATAATAAATTTTTAAATTTTGCAATTCCTTGTTATAGCTGAAAAAATGAGTACTAACTCATGGGTTTCTTGCCATAATTTTCTTAGTTCCTCTTTTTTATCTGGCAAGGTATAAGCCAACATTCTCAACCAATGAGTAGTCTCTTTTGCTTCTTTTTTACATAGGCTTATTTTATTTTTAAAGTCGCGTTTTGTGTCACAGCCGTTAGCCTCCATATAGTTAGCTCCGATACTGGTGGCGCTTCTTACAAGTTGTTTTATTAATGGTTCAGTAACAAGGTTAGTTTTTATTTTCATGCAAAACGAAATAACTTCTTGACCAAGCTTAGCCGTTCTTTCTTCCAAATCAAATTTATCATTTGAATTTTGAATTTGATTTATCATTTGTTATTTAACATTTAACATTTATTTAGCTTTTTGTCAGTCGCATATCTGCTACAAAGATAACCATTTAAGGCGTCAGGAAAAGATATGTGGTAGAATATTAGTTCTATGAAAACACATACTTCGGTGGTTCAGGCTGTTACGAAAACAACTCCTGGGAAAAGCATAAAGTTATATGACGTGCCTGAACTTTTGGATACGACGTATGATGCCTGCAATATCGAGGTCGGCGAACCTATCCAAAGGGCCAGAGTGGGTAACTTGATTCATATCATCGGATTGGCCTGTATTTTGTGCGAAGCGAGTCAGCGTACTCTTGCCGAAGGCGGCTGTCCGATCTTTCTCAGAAGGTAACGGCTTGACAAATGCTTCTTACGATTATAGACTATTCTCCAACATGCCTTTTAATCCTGGAGAAATGCTGAGAAAGTTTCGCGGAGCACTTTCATTAAAAAAAGAAATTCCCACTTTCGGAATAAAAGATATCGAACCGAGAGATGGTATGAACAGACTTCGCATAAGACTTGCTAACACCAATTTTTATCTTCCGATGGTCCACCTCAATTTTCCCGGAGTCGTAGAAAAAGCCCTCGGCTGGTTTGACCCGAATCCGCTAGTAAATGAAGCGCTTGACAGAGCGGCTACTGAAACGATGTATCAAATGTTAAAAAAAATGAAACCCAAAGTAGTCGTCATGACTAACTCGACCAAGTCAGAGAATTTTATAAAAGAAGCCTATAAAAGATTGCCCCCGGGAACGCGTTTAGTTATCCTGCCGAGCGGCGATAAAAACGCCAAAGTCGCTGAACGTTCTACAGACATGAAGTTAGTCCATTTTGTTCCTGTCACCGGGACGGAAAAAGACATGGGCTATCCGAAACAAATTGAAGGTGAAAAAGAATATCTAAGTCTAGAGCAGTTGAAAGAACTCTGTCCGGACGGAGAAGGGCTTGTCATCGCCGACGACGTCTATACCACCGGAGCGACTATCACGGCAATGGAGCAGGTGTTGGGATTGAATGAAAAAAGCAAACACCAGATAGCTGTCATTGCCAACGAAAAAGAATTCAACGGCGAATATGTTCCAAAAAGGACGCCAAAAAATCTTCATGCGGCTTTCATCCTGACAGAATTTGTCGACCTCGACAAGCTTGGAATTGACCGGAAGAAACTATTCTTCTACGACAAACCAAATATACCTGCGGCAATAGTGGAGTAATAATTATTGATTTCCCTTCATTGAAAAATCAGGAAGCTTTTGTGGAAGTTTTGTGTTAAACCGGCGGGCAAATTCTAATATGTGATCCCGGTGAAACGGACCCTCTTTGAGTGCAGCGGCAAAGACGGCGTCGTGGTCAATCAGCAAACTTTGCTCTCCTCCAACCAAATCAGTGCCAAGACCGAAGGCAACATAATTAAATTCCTTTTCCTCTTTAAACCTCTGTCTCATAGTTGCCAGCTCGGAAGTGATGCCCATATCAAATAACATTGAAAGCTTGTCGATTCCGCCTTCACCATAAACTTTATTAACTAAATGCTGCAGGTTTCCTGTTTTTACCCGGTCAAAGCCGGCATCAAGCAGGGCGACTTCGTAAAAGCTCTGGTATTCGCTGGTGCCGGGAGTGCCGATTGCAATAGCAGGAAAGACGCGGTCATAACCAACTTCTTTGGCATAATCAAGAAAAGCTTTGGCAACTTCCGGGTTGCTCGAACGTCCGGCTTTTGCCTGAAAATGGTTTCCTTCCTTATCATCAAGATGCGACCTTGGGCCGTGGCCGGGATGGATGATATTTGTCAGCTCGGTATCGTCTAAGATAAGCCCTAAGTCTCCTGATTTCAAAGGGTGGTCCTCGCGGACGCCTGTCACATAAGTCAAAACAATTAAAGGATCGACTCCGTCCTTGGTTCTTTGTCTTCTGACCAGTTCTTTAATGACGTTGAGTTGATGGGATACGATCATCGGCCCCATTTCAACTCCAGCCCATTCATTTGGGTGGGCGCGGCCGTTAAAAAAAAGCATTCCATCGTTGTATGAAACAGTGCCTTCGTGGCCTTTGATTTCCGGCGGGACAAAACCGTAAAAATTCCCTTTACCGTAGTCGCCGATCTTTTCAGTTTCATCGGGAGGAGTCAAGCCCATCGTGCAAAGATTGTATAAAAGAGGGAGGGACATATTCCTTTTAAGAAAGTATTTTTCAATGGCATCGGCATCCCTTATTATTGAAGCGGTTTCTTTTTTTTGCTGATTCATCCTTTCGCGGACTTTGTAATGGATGTCGTCCCTGTCGAATCGTCTTCTTAGCGCGTCATATACACTCATAAGAATTTTAATAATAGTATAGGCAATTAAATCGTTAAATCAAGCGGATTGAAATTTTGGGAAGAAAATTATAGAATAGGCTGTCTTATGGCTGAAATCAAAAAAAGAACTAGACGGCCAGAAACAATCAGGATTCCGGAAGGAAGAAGTCCGGGATACAACAGATGGATTGAAAACGGGGCGAAACTCCTAAAAAAAGAACTTCCTTTTGAAGGGCCGGCAGATGTTTCAATTACAGTCGGATCAGGGCTCTCTTCAATCGTTGACTTCATGCAGCTGCAAAACGTCCGCCACATACCCTATGAAAATATCGGCCTGCCTATTGGTGTTAATCAGCGGCATAAAAAAGAAATCATTGCCGGTATAACACCCGAAGGAAAAAAAATAATTATCGTCAACGGCCGTACTCATGCTTATGAAATTCCGGAAAACGGAATTAAAACAAAAAGATGGGGACAGCTGGACAGAATGGAGCTGGCAACAGGGTACATCGCCATGCTTAATGAAATCGGCGTGGAAAACATGATACTGACCTGCGCCGCCGGCGGCATCAATCACCCGATGAATGACGGCGAAGAAAAACCATTTAAACAAGAAAACCTTCCTGTTATCAGCATGATCGGAGCGGATTTAAACAGAGCTTATCCTAATCCGAATTTGGGCCACTATAAATCGAGGCGGGGAGATTTTTTCGGATTAAAAGACGCTGATAAAATCTTAATGTCGATGTTCGGACAGAGCATGGCTGATACAGGAGAAACAGGAGAGATCCCAAGCGTCTATTACATCACTAGTAAATCAACTCCCAACTTTGAAGATAAAGGAGTAATTTATGACGCGGCTTTCAGCGGCGGCCAGGTAGTCGGAATGTCTTTTTCATATGAAAAAGAGTTTATCAGCGGCATGGATAATATCGGTAGGTTTATGGGAATCGCCGTTGTCACCAATCCCGTCGAACTGGTTTATGCAAATCCGTCTCCATTTAGGACAATGCCTTCTATCTCCATTAATGAAATAAGGCAGCACCGGGCCCAGGAATTTGAGCTGGCTTTCCACGCCACCGACGAGGAAGTCGGGAGGATAGGCAGGCTGGCAGTGGAAAGATTGGGAAAAGGCTTGACACAGATGGTCAAATCCTTATAACCCTTATAGTATAATAAGTCTTTAATGGAAAGAAGAAGGATAAGGCATTCGGGATACAAGGGGCGGATGCAGGATAAAAGCGTGAAAAGATTTGGAATTAATACCCCGATTTCCTCCAACGGCCTTGGCCGCTGCATAACTTCGGATATTTTATTCGGTAAAACTCAAGAAGACGGTAGATCTAGCAAAGAAAAGTTCATGGCCATAAATACAGTGACAGTTTTTAGTTATTACTTGGGAAGGAATTGCGTTTTGAAAGAAGGGGATTTTTTTTATCTCGATCAAGGAAACAATGTTAAATAAAATAATCTTCCTTTTTACTATATAATATTTATATGGTAGGTGCTGTTGAAAAAGTAGTGCCTAAAGTAGTTGCTCCAACAAAGCCAAATAAATTGGCGCCCTTAAGCGCCCCTCTAACAAAAGAAATAATAAGGCAAATGAAGGATGACGGTGCGACTTTTTTTGACTGGAAGGAATTTTCTGCATTTGCCGCGAACAGACCACCGAGCACTCCGATGACAGAACTTCTTAAAGAATTCAAAGCCCAGCTGGAAAAGCAAAAGGGTCAATAAAATCTTCTTCAAAAAATCAATATAGCCTGATATAATAGGCTAATTCTATGTCTAAAGATTCTGCAGAAAGTTTCAGGCTGAAAATCGCCGAGTATGCCTTTCGAAAACGGGCGGAAGACCTTGGTTTGCTATCAATCGCCCTGCAAGTTATGGCTTCAAATTTACAAGAAGACGAACTAAAACAGGGAGTCAAAGTTTACCGCCAGTTTGCCAATGAATACGACATGTCTGTCATGGAGATGAATGTTTTGGAACACACGTTTGCCTGTCTGGACATAACCGAAAGGGGTGATTTTATGTTAAATCCGGAATCATTCATTCCAAATTACCAGGTGTTAAGGCAGTTTGGAAAGGTTATGGAAAGATATACGGAAGATGAATTGATAGCAATGAACGAAGAAATAAGTTACTCCGAAGAAGAATATAAAATGGTTATGCGTAGAGCAGATACCGAAGACAAATATTCTCCTAATGAGCTTTTGGTCATCGGCGTGTTGCCGGAAAGGGCGAGGAGTATAAAAAAAGTTTTAACCTCAATTTTAGGTTCGGCAGCAAGTAGGTCGACGACCGGAGTCTCAACTCCAAAAATGAAAACCGTTTATTTTAAAGGCGAATTTAGAATTGCTTTGGACGGAGCCGTAGAGGAAACAATAATGAATCCAGGAATGCCGGAAGTATTTATAAATAAGTTCAAAATCCCAGGTACACAGGAAATGCTGACACGATCTTACCTGATGGCCCAAGCGTCTCTCCCAAAAAAGCGCACCCGCGGACTGTTAAAAAAATAATAAACCCTGAATTTCTTTAAATGATATGTCTATAGAAATAACTGAAGTCGGACATAGGGATAGCCGTTTAAGAAAAGTCCAAAACAAGGTTGCTTTTATGGTCCCAGCACTTATAAGTGCTTTTGATTATCTCGGTGCTTTTCCCAATACAAAAATTCATACTGCTGTGAGAAGCAAATCAGAAAGACTAAAAGCCGATGATGTTACTTTATCGCAACTTCAGATGACTGTTCATATATGTAAAATGATTGAGGAAAATAAGTTCTTTCCTAATTTTGGATTTGAATATGTACTTACAAGTTTTTTAAATGGCGCTGATGGAATAATTGCCCGTCGTCTGAATTCGGTAACTAAAGAGGGTGGAATTAAAGATGCCTCTGTAGATCGGCTAAGTGAAGTTATGATTGCCAGACTTTTATCAAAAAAGTTAAATTTGCCTGAAGAAACAAGTCATCGATTGGAGGTTGCTTTCCAACTTTCAACTTTAACCAAGGCCGCTTGTGAAATGAGCGATGTCAAAACGAGCGAGGGAGGTATCGGTAGTATGATTCAAAGAAGAATCGCCCTTTATTTTATTTTGCGCGATTTAATTACTCTTAATGCAATCCCGAAATCTATGAAGCAATTAAGAGAAAATAAAGTTATCAAAATAAATCAACAGATAAATAAATTAATAGAAGACAGTTTTAACAGGGCAAAAGAAAGAATAAATCTTATTGCAGAAAATGTATCAGAAGTTAAAGCTCCAAAAAATAAGAATTCCTCAGGAGCCAGCGAAGCTATTAAGTATGCGGGTGTTGTATTAATAAATAATCTTATTGGTTTAGATATAGTTACTGAACTAAATAATTTAGCCGAAGGGTCGGTTGTCTTTCCTACAGTACCAAACCTTATGATAAATCAGAGATACATTTTTGAATCATTAACAAATGCTAAAGGGTATATAGATGATGCGTTGGCAATATCTGGTTTGGCTAAAAAAAAGATTTGAAATCAGTCTGCGGTTCCTACGAGATAGACTGCCTGCCAGGGGCGGTAGGAAGAATAGAATTTTTGGTCGAGAACCTGTTTTTGGTCTTTAAAAACTTTGTATTCAAAAGAGGCTTTTCCTCCCCAGGCGGGAAAGTCGATTTGTTTGACAACACCTTTTTTCAGAGTCGCGTCTTCCTGGTATTTCGGGTCGGGCGGAGGAGCAACATCCCAGAGAATGGCGGGTGATATTTCCACTTTCCTATTGTCTTTTTTTCCGTAAAGCCGGAAATAAAGAAGGTTGTTTTCTTCGTCGGCTTCGGTCTGGATGAGGATGTAGGCCGGTGTATCGTTTTTGATCTTCAAATCAACTGTCGGTCCAAAAACCGTCGCGTCAAAACCCGGCTTCATATCGTTTTCATAATAAAGGACGCGGTAAGCGTGTGCAGTCCGCTCCACGATAGGCAGCCCGGCGTTGAGGGCGGCCCGGAACAAAGTCGTCGATACCTGGCAGACGCCGCCGCCGTCACCCAAGACGGTTTTTCCCTCCTTGATGATGTAGGCCGGCTGGTATCCGGTCAATGATGAAATATCGCCGACGGTTTCGTTGAAAGACAGAGTTTTTCCCGGGGGTATCAAAACGCCGTTGAACTTTGACGCTGCCAAAAGAACGTTATGGATCCTGGTCAAAATAGAATGCGAATAGTTGCTCCTGCCTTCGGCAATCAACTCCTCAATTCCGTAGTTGTTTATCGAAGCCAAGGTGATTTCCGGCAGGAGGATGACGGGGTTGACAGTAATGATTTTATCTCCGTTTTTTTTCTTGAGCGACTGGACGCTGTTGTCAAAATCAGACATGATGGATTCAGTGACTATCTCCCGGCCTTTTTCCTCTTTGTGAAAGCTGGCCACCCGGCCGTTTTCAAACTTAAATAAAGCATTTTTGGCGGGTTTGTCATATTCGTCTTTCAAACTGTCCAACCGCTCCTTGACAGGGCTGTCGTTGTAGATGATATTGCTGATAAAATCGAACCGCGAAAGGTTAAGGAGGGAGCCGGCGACCTGATATATCCTCGACAAAAAAAATGAAGACCGGCCGATTAAATATGCCCGTTCAGCTGAAGTCTCGCCGTCGTACTTCAGGGCAAGCTGGGAAGCGGAAAAAGTCGCAACCGGCTGGCTGTCCAAAACAACTGTAAAATTATTTTTCTGAACGGCGAGGGACTTTTTTTTAAAATAATCAACAATGTCCTGTTTGGTTTTCCCGGAAAAGTTCACCTGGTCGATATAGACGTGGGGATAGATTTTTCCCGAATAACTTCTGTTCAAATTATAGAGCTGGCCGAACTTAATCAGCACCAAACCGGCCAAGATACCGAAAACAAATATTCTTGCTTTCATTTTTTGCTATGATTAATATTAGGTCCTGTTTTGGGACGATGACTCTTATGGATGATAATAATCAAATCAAAGAAGAAAATCAACCAGATACCAGACCGGTTTTTGAAACTGTTCCGGTCGAAGAAACTCCGGCGGATATCGCTACTCCGGAGTTGCCTGCAGAAGCGCCGACAGGCGACGCCCCGCCTCCTGTCTACCAGGAAAACAAAAATCAGTTTATTTTTATCGCCGTTGGAGGAGTGGTTTTTTTTATAGTTCTGATTCTTATAATCAGGGCGATTTTTTCCGGCGGTGAAAAAAAACAGATAAATCTGACTTATTGGGGGCTGTGGGAAGACAACCAGGTGATGCAGCCTTTGATTGATCAATACCAACAGAAAAACCCCAATGTAAAAATCACCTACCAAAAAATGTCTCCGCAAAGCTACAGGCAAAAACTGGTGGTAAGAAGTAAAAGTGGCCAGGGGCCGGACATCTTCCGCTTCCACAATACCTGGATACCGGAAATAAAAGAAATCATGTCTCAACTCCCGCCCGAGATAATGAGCACCAATGAATTTGAAAAAACATTTTATAAGGTCCACCAGAAAGACCTGAAGGTCGGCAGCCATTACTATGGTCTTCCTCTTGAAGTCGACGGCTTGGTTTTAATCTACAATACCAACCTTTTGAAAAAAGCCGGAATTACCGGCCCGCCGGCCACATGGGATGACATTACTGACATGGTTCCCAAGTTGACCGTAAAAAACCAGCAGGGCCAGTTAATCACATCAGGAATCGCCATGGGGACAGCCGGCAACGTCGAGCACTTTTCCGACATCTTCGGGCTTTTGCTGTTGCAAAACGGCGGCGGCCTGGACAAGCTCGACCAGCAGGAGGCAGCGGGCGCTTTGGAAATCTACCGCAAGTTTGCCGAACCGCCCCAGGGCTACTGGACCGATGAAATGCCCAATTCCATTAATGCCTTTATCCAGGAAAAAGTGGCGATGATTATCGCTCCTTCCTGGGAAGCGCTGGCTATAAAGTCGGCTAACCCGGAAATCGAGATGAAGGTGGCGCCGGTTCCTGCAGTTCCCGGAGCATCGGCGGTCTCAATAGCCAGTTACTGGGTGGAAGGAGTCTCCCGTTTGAGCAAAAACCAGATCGAAGCCTGGAAGTTTTTGCGCTACCTGACAGAAAAAGATAATCTGACAAAACTCTATGAAATCGAAAGCCGCTACCGGCCGTTCGGCGAACCATATTCACGAGTAGACTTGGCGCCGCTTTTAGCCCAGAACGATTATTTGGGAGCTGTTATAAAACAAGCTAATGATTTTGTTTCAATACCTATAATAAGCAGAACTTTTGACGGAGACCAGGACAGCAGCGGTTTAAACGACGAATTAATAACCTATATTAAAAATGCGATTAACAGCACGATAGAAGGAGTCAGTTATTCCGAGGCGCTGAAAACGGCAAAAGAAGGAGTAAACCAGGTTTTTACTAAGTATAATATTACTATCCAATGAAACTACCTTTTTTATCAAGATTAATTGAACAGGATGAAGTTTATCTCGGTCTTTTTCTCAAGGAAGAGGAGGGAACAGTCCTGGTTATGATAAAGAAGCAGGGGCAGATTGTTGTTAGGGAAAAAGAAAGTTTTACTTACACCAACGGCTGGGAAAATCTGGCCGACGACGTCGACGAAATCCTCTACCGTCTGGAAAAAAAACTGAATGTCCAGCTTTCAAAAACGATTTTTTTTGTCTATTCCCACTTGGTCGACGACAAGACTAACGACATAAAAAAACCTTACTTGAATAAAATCAAAGATCTTGTCAAGAATCTTGAACTTCAAGCCATGGGTTACATCGAATGTTTTGAAGCGGTTTCATTTTATCTGGAAAAAAAGGAAGAAGCTTCGCTTACCGCTGTTTTATTGGAGCTGGATAAACACCAATTGAGTTTATTTGTCTATAAGGGAGGCAAGATGGACTACAAAATGGTTCTTGCCCGGACAGACGACATCGTCAATGATTTTATCCAGGCAACCGAAGGCCTGAAAACCAAGGCGATGCTGCCTTCGCGGATAATTCTTTATGATTCGGACAATGTCGATGAAGCCGCGGCCAAGATAATCGGCCACCGCTGGAGCCAGGATTATTTTGTCCAGATTCCCAAAATCGCCATCTTAAAAGAAGACGAAGTCCTCGAAGGCCTGGTTGATGTTTTTTCCGGACAGATAAAAGGCAAAGAACCGGAAGTAGTTAAAGAAAGCAGACCGGCGAACGAGCCGTCGTTTGGTTTTCTCGTCGGCCAGGATGTGGCGATGACGGAAACCGTTGAGGTAAACCAGCCGTCAATCGCAGAAAAGCCAAAGAAGAATTTTAATTTGAATATGCTTCCAAAACTCCCGAAAATAACACTGCCCAAAATTGACCTATCGTTTCTAAAAGGGAGGACGGGGATATTTTTGGGGATTGTAATAATCGTTATGAGTCTGTTTGCCAACGAATATTTTTTCCACCGCGCCCAGCTGACAATTTATCTTCCGTCCCAGGTAATCAAGAAATCAGTTACAGAAACAGTTGATTTTAAGACCGCCAGCCAGTCGGCCGATTTTTCGGAGTCTATCGCGACCACCGGAAAAAAAGACATCGGCAACAGCGCCAAAGGAACAGTCGCCATCAGCAGTTTTGACGACAAAGAAAGGACGTTTACTAAAGGCACTTCTTTGGACGCCGGCGGATTGAAATTTATTCTTGATGCCGACGTCAAAGTCGCCTCATCAACCCTGGCAGCCGACGGGTCGGCCAAACTTCCGGGAAAAAGCAACGGGGCGATTACGGCATCCGCAATAGGTCCGGAAAGCAACCTGAGCAAAGGCCAGCGCTTTAAAATAGACGACCTGGCCAAAGAAAATTATTTTGCCATCAACGACTCTGCTTTGTCAGGGGGCAGCAAAAAAACAATCAGGACCGTTTCCTTGACCGACCAGAAAAACCTGGAAAAAGCAGTCGTAGATAAAGCCCAAAAACAGGAAAAAGCGCCTGTTTTTTCAAAAAGCGAAGAAGTCATTCCCGACCTGTCAGAAACCAAACTCACTGATGCAAAATATTCCAATGAAGTCGGCGAGGAAAGCGACAAACTGACTCTGACCGCCAAGGCGGAAACAAATTATTTCGCTTTTGATAAAGACATGCTCAGCGGAAAATTAATCAGTGAAGTCATCCAGGATGTCAAGCCCGGCTACAAAACCGGAAAGGACAGCGTCAGCTTTACGATTAAAAAAGTGAAAAAAACCGACACCAGCTTAAAACTGGATTTGGATGCAAAAGTAAAAGCGGTTATGGATTTCAACAAGGAAGAGGCGGTAAAAAAAGTCCTCGGAAAGAACCATGGCGATTTGGAAAAGATCTTAAAGTCTGATTTTAAAGTCCAGGGTTTTAATGTCGTTATTCAGGAGCCGTTGCCTTTCTTAAAAAATTTCCTTCCGGTTTTCAAACAGAATCTTTTAATAAAAATTTCCAGCCTGTAATTTATGCCTCTGCATGCCTATGTCAAAAAAGATAACTCGGTGAAGAAAAAAGCCATCAACTATTTTTCCTACCTTTCTTTGACAGCCGGCGCCCTGCTGCTTTTTTGGTCGTTTTACCCGATTTTATCTTTTGAAATCTATTCGCGGCTTTTTATAAAGAGGAACGTCAAGACGCCGATTCCTTATAATGAGTCGCCGTCGTCACTGTCGGCTGCGAGCAGCGTCCTGGGGGTCTTCAGCATTTTTTCCAACAACCTGCGCGACTTTACCCAGGCGAGCGTCTGGTTTCCTTCGGTCGTTCAGGCAGGTACAACCTTATCGACGCTTTCTGTCAAAGAATACCATCTGTCGATTCCAAAACTAAATATCAAAGACGCCAGGGTGGTTGTCGGCGGGGAGGACTTGGCCAAAAGCCTCATCCAGTATCTCCCCCAAAGCCTGCCGGGAGAATACGGCAACGCGGTAATTTTCGGCCACTCGACTCTGCCCCAGTTATATAATCCAAAAGATTATAAGACTATTTTTACCTACCTGCCTTCTCTGGAAAAGGGCGATATCATTAGAGTGAAAATCGGCGACATCGAATATGAATATGTAGTCTATGACATGTTTGTCGTCAACCCCGATGAAATATCAGTATTGGAACAGCAAAAAGACGCTTCGTATTTAACTATAATCACCTGCGTGCCGCCGGGGACGTACTTTCAGAGGCTTGTTGTAAAGGCCAAATTGAGATTGATTTAACCTATAATATTTGGTAGAATTGGCCTCATGAAATCTTTCTGGCGAGGACTATATCATTTAGCAAACGTCTTCATTTTCATTGGTGAAATTACTCAATGGCCTTTTAAATTTTTATTCCGTTTTCTTGCCAAACTTTTTAATCTAATCAGGGAAAAAATATCAGCCATTCAACTTCCAAAAATAACCCTTGATTCAATTTCCATTCCTGTCCGGTATTTTCTATTGGGAGCTTTGACCACCGCCGTGATTTTTATAACTTATCAATCCTATCTTTTTGTAAAAGCCCTGCCGTCGCCGGACAACATCGGCAAAGTGAACTTTCCTCTTTCAACCCATATTTATGACAGGAACGGCAGCCTTTTATATGAGATCTTCCGCGACCAGAACCGGACCCAGGTTTCCTTAAAAAATTTACCCCAGTATGTTGTTCAGGCGACAATCGCAATCGAAGACAAAGATTTTTACAGACACAACGGCGTTGCTTTATTCGGAGGGATATTGAGGGCGATAAAAGAAACAATATTTAACAAGAGCATTCAGGGCGGATCCACTATTACTCAGCAGTTGGTTAAAAGCGCTCTTTTGACCCCTGAAAGGACAGTAGAAAGAAAGATCAAAGAAATTATTCTTGCGCTTTGGACAGAGAAACTTTACAGCAAGGACCAGATTTTGGAAATGTATTTCAACCAGGTGCCTTATGGCGGATCTTCTTACGGTATTGAAGAAGCTGCCAAAACTTATTTTGGCAAATCAGCCAAGGAACTGACATTGGACGAAGCCGCCCTGCTCGCGGGTTTGCCGCAGGCGCCTTCGGTTTATTCTCCATATACCAATCCGGAAGCTGCTTTAAAAAGGAGAAACGAAGTACTTGATGCCATGGCAAAGCAAGGATATATAGATGAGAAGTCAAAAGTCAAAAGTGAAAATTCAAAATTGGAAGTGCTGCCGCCAAAGACATCGATAGTGGCGCCCCACTTTGTTTTTTATACAAAAAGCCAGCTCGAGTCGAATTATGGAATCGAGAAAGTTGAAGAGGGTGGTCTGAAAGTCACCACAACTTTGGACAGTGAGATTCAGAGGCAGGCGGAAACAGTACTTAGCGAAGAGCTCGACAAAATCAGCTATTTGAATGTGACCAACGGAGCCATATTGGTGACGCGGCCGTCAACCGGGGAGATTCTGGCCATGGTCGGCTCGGTCAATTATTTCCAGCAGCCCTGGGGGGCTTTCAACGTGACGACTGCTTTGCGCCAGCCGGGAAGCTCTATAAAACCGATAATGTACTCGCTGGCTCTGCAAAACGGGTATACGGCGGCTTCGATAATCGACGACAGCCCGGTGGTTTTTAGATCGCCCGGTTCTCCGCCTTACCAGCCGGTAAACTATGACGGAAAATTCCACGGCAAAGTCCCACTCCGTTATGCTTTGGCAAATTCCTACAACATTCCGGCCGTCAAAACCTTAAATACAATCGGCGTTGATAAATTTATTGACTTTGCCGAAAAACTCGGCATCGATACCTGGCATGACCGCTCGCGCTTTGGACTCTCTTTGACTTTGGGTGGGGGAGAAGTAACGATGGTCGACATGGCCGAAGCTTTTGGAACTTTGGCAAATCAAGGCTACAAGCTTCCATTGAGCTATTTTTTGAAAATTCAGGATAACTCGGGCGCCACAATAAAAGAGCTGAGGCCGTTTAAAATCAGGGAGATGGATCCGGCGGTTTCCTATATTATGTCTGATATACTTTCGGACAATCAGGCAAGGACCTGGGCTTTCGGGCCGGGCTCAACTTTGGAAATTCCCGGCTATAAAGTGGCCGTCAAGACTGGTACGACCAATGACAAAAGGGACAACTGGACAATCGGTTATACTCCGGATTTTCTGGTGGCGGTCTGGGTGGGCAACAATGATAATTCCCCAATGAATCCATACCTGTCATCGGGTATTACCGGCGCTTCGCCAATATGGAACAGAGTGATGAGTTATCTTTTGAAGAACTACGGTGACGGCAACCGTTGGTATGAAAAGCCCGACGATATTGTTGAGAAGACCTGTTTTTTCGGCAAGACAGAATATTTTGTCAAAGGAACAGAGAACAAAGCAAACTGCAGCAAAGATGCTTTGGCAACTCCTACGCCAACACCTAGTCCTAAACCTCAATAGAAATTTATTATTTCTTATTTGTTATTTTATCGAAGCCCGTTAAAGGTTGCAGAGCTTTTGGTATAGATATGCTTCCGTCTTTGTTTTGATAGTTTTCCAGGAGTGCAATTAAGATTCTTGGTGAGGCAAGAGCAGTATTATTTAATGAAAAGCAAAATTCTGTTTCCCCGTCTTTTTTCCTGTATTTTATTTTCAGCCTCCTGGTTTGGAAGTCTCCCATGATTGAGTTAGACATGGTTTCTCCGTATGTCTTTCTGGAAGGCATCCAGGTTTCCGTATCGTATTTTTTAATTTGTGGTTCTCCCATGTCTCCGGTGCACATAAGCAGGACCCGGTAGGGGAGTTCGAGCTCTTCAAGAATTTCTTCGCAGTTTTTCTGCAGTTCTTCATGGAGTTTTTTTGCTTCCTCCACGTCATTTTTGCCAATGATTACCTGTTCGATTTTCCAAAATTCGTGGAGGCGGTAGATGCCTTTGGTGTCTTTGCCGTAAGCTCCGGCTTCTTTCCGGAAGCAAGGGGAAAAAGCGACAAATTTTTTAGGCAGATCTTTTTCGTTTAAAATTTCTCCTGAATAATATGAGGTAACAGGCTGTTCGGCAGTCCCGGCCAGGTAAGCATCCTCGTCATTAAGTTTATAAACATCCTGTTCGCTCCAGGGAAACTGGCCGGTGCCAAAAAGAGTCAATCTTTTTACAACTGCCGGGGCAATAAGAGGTGTATAGCCTTTTTTGACAAGTTTGGTAAAGACGTGAAAGAGCAAGGCAAATTGGAGGACTGCTCCTTCGTTTTTCAAAAAATAACCGCGGAACCCCGAGACTTTAGCGCCTCTTTCAAGGTCAATCAAGTCGAGGCTTTCCCCCAGCTCGATGTGGGATTTTGGAGTGAAATCAAACTTTGGCAGTTTTCCCCACTTTCTTAATTCTTTGTTTCCGGATGCGTCGTGTCCGACAGGGACTTCGGGCAACGGGACGTTGGGAACAAATGAGAGCAATGAGTCTAATTGGGATTGGATTTTTGCCAATTCGTCTTCGATTTTTTTTAGCTCTTCTTTGATTACCTTACCTCGTTTAATGGTTTTTTCATCGGGTTTTTCATGGGTGGTTTTATTCCTTTCCTCCCGAAGAGTCTGGGTTTTTTGGATTAATTCCCGCCTCTTGTCGTCCAATTCCAGAATCTTATCAAGGTTGACGCTGCGGCCTTTGTTTTTTGCCGCTTCTTCTACTTTTTTCTTATTATTCCTTATAAAGTCCAATGACAACATGATATTATCTTAGCAAATCTTTAATTCTTTTTGTCAGTCTTTTCAACGCTTTAAACCTGTGGTTGATTTTGTCATGTTCCTCAGCGGTCAATTCGTCGTAGTATTTTCCAAACTCGTCGACAATAAAAAGCGCCCGGAAAGGATAGCCGTTGGTCGGCCTGCCGGTCGGTTTTTCTGCAATGTGCCCTTTGATTTTTTCCTGTTCAAAAAAAACTTTGCCGGTTTCCGGGTCAAAGAATGTCACGCAGGTTTCCAGATAGGCGGTCCGGTTTTTTATTTCGACGCCTTTGAGGTGGGAGAGAGTAAAGCTGATTAGTTCTTCGTCGCCGGCCTCATAGCCTGGCCAGCGTTTTGATTTGACTCCCGGTGCATTGTTCAGAAAGGGGATAATCAGTCCTCCGTCGTCGGCGATTGTCGGCAGCTTGGAAAGATTTCCGTAAAATCTGGCTTTCAATTCTGAATTTTCCTGGAAAGTCTCCCCGGTTTCCTCCGGGTCCTCCTCTACTCCAACGTCGTTTAAGCTGATAAGTTTAATTCCCTGGTTTTCGAGCTCTTTTAGAGCGAAATTTAACTCTTCGAGCTTAGCCGGGTTATGTGTAGCCACTAACAGCCTTTTCATATATTTAATAAATTATACAGTTTGATGCAGAAATAGACATTGATTTTTGGCGGTTTACAGTCTAAGATTTAATATGGAGCATCTCCATAAATTAAAATTACCGGCCCAAAAGCCGTAGAGCGCACCCGCCGTAAATGGCGGGCCTTTTTGTTATATGAGGCAGGAATTTAAACCATTTGCAATTTATCCATACGCGACCAGCAGCCGCGTCAAACAGCGGCTGCTGACTGAATCAGGCTATAATTTTGTAAAAAGCAGGAATTTTACTGATGCTGTGGGCAAAGCCGAAAAGAAAAATCCTCTTATATTAAATGACAATGACCATGAGAATCCGGTTGTCCTTGGAATTGCCCGCAGGAAAGCCAGGGGGTTGGCAGACTATTCGCGTCTGGTGGCGACGTTCGGAGGCACTTATATTCCTTTGGTTGTCAATGATACTGTCTGGAATTTTTCCTTTAACCACGGCCAGGATAAAACCAGAACGATAATCAATAAACCGGAAACTGAAGAAGACGGAAAAATAATCAAAAAATTTTACAAAGAGGCTAAAGGCGCTTTGGTTTATTCGTCGGCCGGTTTGGCTGTCGCCGTTCCTGATACAGAAAATCCCATACCTTATTCCATGCTGACCAAGCTAAGAGTGGGTCAGTGGCTGGGAAATGTCCCGGAAACTTATCAACCGAATCCCGACTTTTCTTTGGGTATCGATATTATCACCGCCTTAAAAGAAGGACATATTGATCCTCACGGAGAGATGAAGTTTGAGTTGATATATTTTGACGATTCAAATGCGTCAAGGATCAAAGGGTTTTCAGTCAGGAGGCAACTCAATTTCGAAATGAGGCTGCCTTATACCGGGACAGAGGAAAATTTAGCTCTGGTTAAATCTCTTAGCAGCGGCATTATTCCTCCGGAAATCTTTGAAGAGTTGCATTTAATAACGGGGAAAAAATATTTATTCCCCCAGTTTGCCGATAACGGCCTTGACTCCAAGAGAGGCAATTAAATCTCCGGCTTTTTGACCATAAGGCTTTCCGAGTAAAGTTTGGTAAAAAGCCATAAAGGCTTCTTTTGGTTTAATATCTGTTTGCTTGATGCTGTTGAAAACTGTCTGTTGCAATTCGTCCTTATTCTCTGTTTTAAGTTTGTCTAAATTATCGGATAGAATTTTCAGAAATTCTTTTTGTTTTTTACTGATTATAAACTTTTGACTTTCTTGTGCGTATTTTTCCAAATAAATTTTGGCAAAAGTGGTTCTTTTTTCAAGAACGCTTTTTTCCTCCGGCGTCAGTTTTTCTCCTTTTTGTTTTTCAAAAAGAGAGAGGATACTATTGTTATTGGATTTTAGCAAATTGGCGACTGTTCGGAAGCGGGCTAAAAACAGTCTTTTTTTTGGCAGGGGTTTGACTGCAGAGAGTTCTATTATCCGGGCAAAGTCAGCCGCCACTTCTCCGGCTTTTTCTTTCGGCAGTTTATTCTCCATTTTCAAAAAATGGGATTCGAGGCAGCGGTCATAGTCGTCGAATAGATTCGGGATGGTGTCGCCGTATGGGTTGAAATCGAGGTGGGTCGAAATCGGCGTGCGCACCTGCATAAAACGGAAGACTTCCGGTGGAAGGATGTCAGAGACTTCTTTGGCAGTCGAACCGATTCCCTTTGAAGAGGACATTTTTTTGCCGCCTATCGTAAACCATTCGTAGCCGCCCATGGCGTCCGGCGGCTCAGTGCCGAGAATTTCTTTGCAGAAATGGACAGCCATGTCATAAGAACCACCCTTAGACATATGGTCTTTTCCGGAAGATTCGATGGTGACGCCGATGACTTTCCAGTGGGCGGGCCAGTCGAGCTTCCAGGGCAGTTTTCCGTTTTCCCCTTTTGGTTCAGCTTTTCCTTCGAACCCACAGCCATCAGCCCAGTCGACCATGTGGTATTCACAGCGGTAGTAGACAAACTCGCCGTCCCATTTATAGACATTGGTCGTGCCGACTTTTCCGCATTTTCCGCAGACTGGGTTGTAAGGGAACCAGTTGGGCGACCGCTCGGCTTTGGCAATATTTTTGTAGATTTCCCTAACTTTTTCCGCTTTGTCTAAAAATAATTTAATTATGCCGTCCATTTTTCCGGATTTATAAAGTTCTGATGACCAGATTATTTGGGGGCGGCAGTTTAAAGAATTAAAAACGCCGATGAACTCTTTAGCATAGTATTCGGCAAATGATTTATATCCTTTTTCAGGAGAGGGGATTTTATAAAGAGGGAATCCCATATATTTCCCCCACTTGTTTTTGTCCAAGTAAGCAGGCATGCCGTCCATCGGGTCCATGTCATTGAAAACATACGAGAATTTTGCATTGACGCCGAGCTCTTTTAAAGCTTTATAAACTAGGTCGTGGACGATGACTCCCCGCAAAGACCCGACGTGGATCCGGCCCGAAGGCGTCTTCATATCGTCGGCCCATTCGAGGGGCAGGCTTCTTTCCTTGAATTTTTTTGCCTGACGGTCTACCCAGATCATATTTCTATATTCTACAGGAATTTTGCCCTTTCTTTGTAAAAAGAAGCGAGTTACTTGATTTCAATGATTTTGTATTTTGTTTTTCCGGCAGGGACAATCACTTCTACGGTGTCGCCGACTTTTTTGCCTAACAAAGCCTGGCCTATGGGCGACGTGTGGGACAGTTTTTTATTCATCGGATCGGCTTCAAACTCTCCGACAATCTGGAAGAGCTCCTGGCTGCCGCCGGTTTCGACGACAACCGATGTTCCTACTTCAACGGAATGGGAGCCGTTATGGTTTTCAACGACCTGGACGGTTTTCAAAATCTCTTCAATTTCCAAAATTCTGCCTTCGACAAAAGCAAGCTCTTCTTTGGCAGCGGTATATTCGCTGTTTTCCGAAAGGTCTCCCATCGAGCGGGCTTTGTGCAGTCTTTCCACGGCATAAGGTCTCTTGGTTTTTACCAATTCGTCGAGTTCTTTTTTCAGGTTTTCAAAACCTTCTTTGGTCAGTTGGTTGGTTTGCATGTTTAAAAAAATAAACCCCGCATAACTTGGGGATTTGATGTTAAAATATTACTATAAATCGGGTGTAAAGTCAAATTAGACGCGTTCGTCTAGCGGCCCAGGACGGCAGGTTCTCATCCTGCAAATCGCGGGTTCAAATCCCGCACGCGTCACTCTTCTTATTGAGTCTGTTCGAGGCTGAAAAGTTTGTCGTGATATTGCCAGAATTTTCCCTGGTCAGCTGCGCAAAGCGAAGCTTCTGCTGCCTTTTCTGCATGAGGATGCAGTTGATTTAATGGGAACTGTTTGTAATACAGTCTTACCTGCCCGCTATAATCTTTCAGAATCTGTTTGACAGTCGGGAAAGCCCTGATGCAGAAAGGACATTCAAAGTCAGAGAATTCGACGATTTGGACTTTGGCATCTTTAGGTCCGGTAGCCTGGGCGTCTGTAACATCGAGTTGTTTTGGCGCCGGCTCAAAAGCCTTGTTCTGCGGGTCTTTGCAGTATTGCTGCAGTTGATCAGAATAGTCAGTACAGTTTACCGACCCGGTTCCGCCTAATTCTTTATCGATAATTTCTTTAAAAAAAGCATAGGGAAATGCGCCGGCGAGGAATTTGCCATTGACAAAAAATCCTGGTGTTCCCTGGACGCCGATAGAAGCGCCATAAGCTTCCTGGGCGGCGACGGGTTTTTGTTTCTCACCCGAATCAAGGCATTTATTGAATTTTCCGCTGTCGACTCCCAAGTCTTTAGCGTATTTTTTTAACTTATCAGTAGTCAGAGGTGAATCCTGCTGCGCTGGGGCGGCTCCAGCTGTTCCTGAAGCAAGTTGTTTTTCCAAACTCAAAACTTTAATCGTCAAAAAAACTAGAAAAAGGGTGATAATTCCCATCATGAAATAGAGTATTTTATTGCTACCGGGCTGGGAATAATAAACTGGAGACTCTGAAACAGGAGCTTTGGGTGATCTTTTTGCGCGTGGCATATTTATTTGTTTTAAGTTTTAATAATTTACCTAATAACTGTACCGTTTTTTAAATTTTTGTCAAGGGGTAGAAGATGGAATTTTTCCGGGTCGTCGGCGACAAGAATCATTCCGTTGGAATCTTTGCCCATAATTTTTTTCGGTTCGAGGTTGGCGAGAAAAATATATTTGTTGCCCGTCAAATCTTCCGGCGTATAATATTTTGCCAGCCCGGAAAGTATTTCCACTGTTCCGTAGTCTTCTCCGAGGTCGACTTTCATCAGGATGATGTTTTTTGAACCTTCAACCATCGATGCTTCTTTTACTTCACCAACCCGGAAATCAAGTTTGTCAAAATCGGAAAATGATGCTATTAATTTTTTCATAAACAATTTATTATAACCTTTTTATTCCGCTAACTAGTAGAAAATTGCAGGAGAAATAATATTTTTTAGAACCGATAGTAGTTAATTCTTGTGGAACTTCAGATTTTATTATTTTGAACTCATAATCAGACATCAGTTTATTTATTAATTTTTCCGCCTGTCTGTTATTGTATCTGACTTGGTTATTTTTAATAGTCCTTCCTTCAATGGTGGTTTTTTTCCTGTCAGTGGCAAAGTCAAAAACCAAAGCGCCGCCTTTTTTTAAAACGCGAAATATTTCTTTAAAAATTCTGCTGAGTATTGCTTCCGGAAATAAATAGAGTATTCCAGTGGCCAGAATTCCGTCGAATGATGAATCTTTGAAAGGAAACTTTTTAATAATGTTAAGAGTTTTTAAGTCTAACTTTTTTTGCTGGTTTTTTGGAGTTAAAAAAAATAGTTTATTTAAAGCGCCTTCGTCAATATCGGCCGCGGTAACTTTAGCAGCTTTGTTTATAAAAAGATTATTATATCTCCCGTCGCCGGCCGCCAGGTTAAGCCAATGTCCATTTATATTTGTTTTTTTTAAAAGCTTGATTGTTTCGCTGTCTCCAGCACCCCAAATAGATTGGTTTCCTTCCTTAAAATAATCTATTCCCTCGTTGAAGATGAATTTATTTTTTTTCATAAACCAATTTTACTTGGCGTAAATCCGGTAGAGGTTACTTCCGGTTTTTTCGAATTTGAAAATTTTTATCTGGCCGATTTCCGAAGTATTCTTGACGTGAGGGCCGCCGCAGAATTCTTTTGAATAATCTCCAACGAAATAAACTTTGACCATGTCCGGATATTTTTCCCGGAAAAAAGATCTCGCCCCCAATTTATACGCTTCTTCCCTGGGGATTATTTTAAAAGAGACGGGGAGCGCTTCTTTAATTTTTTTGTCAATTATCAGTTCGGCTTTTTTAATCTGCTCATAGGTTGGTTTAATTGGAGAATAAAAATCAAAACGGAGACGTTCTCCGGTAATGTGTGAACCTTCCTGGCGGATTGAATCGCCAAGGATGTCAAAAAGCGCCTGGTGGAGAAGGTGGGTGGCGGTGTGGTATTTTATAGTTTGTTCCGAATGGTCTGCTAATCCCCCTTTGAACATTCCGGCAGAAGAGGTTCTCGACAGATTTTTGTGCTTTTCAAATTCTTCGTCGAATTGCTTTTTGTCGAAACTGAGTCCTTTTTCTTTCAATAGTTCTTCCGTGAGTTCTTTAGGAAAACCATAGCTTTGGTATAAATCAAAAACCTGTTTGCCCGTTGGTTTTTCAATTTTTTCCAAGATTTTCAGTCCGTTATTGAGAGTTTTATTAAAGCGGTTGATTTCTTCCTCGATAATCGGCTGGATTTTTCCGGCATCGTCGGCTTCAAGATAAACACCTTTATATATATCAATTATGGCTGCCAGGGCTGGATTCAAATCTGAGGCATTGACGGTCGAGCCTTTGAGTTTTAACATTTTAACAGAAATTCTCCTTAAGAGTCTGCGTAAAAAGTAGCCTCTTTCTTTGTTCGCTGGGAAAACCCCGGCCTTTATAAGGAGGACGGCCGCTTTCAAATGGTCGGCAATAACCCTCATCTTTTCTTTGTCGGTTTCTTCCTGATATTGTTTCTGGGAAACTTTTTCCGCGGCTATTATTATCGGCGTATAAATATCCGTCTTAAATACATCCGGGTCGTTGTTCAGGGCGGCCAGTATCCTTTCCAGTCCGCCTCCGAAGTCGACATTTTTTTTAGGAAGTTCTTCAAATCCCTTTTCTGTTTTTTTGTACTGCATGAAAACCGAGTTGCCGATTTCCATAAAGCGCCCGCAGTCGCAGTTCGGATGGCAGGTTTTGCCGAATTTCTGGTTATGTTCGACCTGTACGAATTCATAAAAGACTTCGCTGTCTGGTCCGCCCGGTTCACCTTTCGGCATGTTGTCCGGGACTCCCGCCCGTGACCACCAGTTTTTCTCCGGGCCGTATTTGAAGATTTTGTTTTCCGGGAGGCCGAGTTTTTGCCAAACTTCAATTGATTCTTCGTCGGCTGGAAGATTGTTTTTTTTGTCGCCGGCAAAAACCGTTACATAAAGAGAGTCTTTTGGAAGACCCAATTCTTTGGTCAAAAAATCCCAAAACCATCCGAGCTGGTCTTTTTTAAAATAGTCGCCCAAAGACCAGTTGCCCATCATTTCAAAAAAAGTCGTATGGCGGTTGTCTCCAACTTCCTCGATGTCCTGAGACCGAAAGCACGGCTTTTGCCTAAAGGATGCGCTTCGCCGAGGAGGTAAGGGACGAGCTGCTGCATGCCCGACCCGGTAAATAACGTCGTTGGGTCGTTTTGGGGAACCAAAGGGATGGGCGGGACTTCCTTGTGGTTTTGTTTCTCCCAAAAATCGGCAAATTTTTTTCTGAGTTGGACATGCGTCAACGACATATTGTAAAATTATAGCACTTATGGTTATAAAAACGTCTGACATTAAGGCAGTAAAAACTTTATTTAATAAGTTTAATCTTCCAAGATCTGACAGCCACAAGGGCCAAAACGGAAAAGTCCTTATCATCGGTGGTTCGTCTCTTTTCCACGCCGCATCCCTTTGGGCGGCAGAAGTGGCGTCGCATTTTTCCGACATGGTCCACTATTCCTCAACAGTCGAGAACGAAAAAGTCTTCCACGACTTAAAGAAAATTTTCCGCAACGGGATTATTGTCCCCCAAAACCAGCTGGATCATTATGTGATGGAAGACGACGTTATTTTAGTCGGGCCGGGAATGATGCGCGACGGATTAGAGGGAAAATACACCTATGAACTAACAAAAAAATTGATTGAGAAATTCCCCGGAAAAAGATTCGTTTTTGACGCGGGCGCTTTGCAGATGATGGATAAAAGGTGGTTAAAAAATTTAAAAACGAAAGCGATTATTACTCCTCACCGTAAAGAATTTGAAAGTCTTTTTGGGCTTCCTGCAGAAAAAAATAATGTAGAAGAAATGGCTAAACAATTCAAGACGGTCATTGTTTTAAAGACAATAGTAGATATTATTTCCGACGGGGAGAATACTTATACTGTTGAGGGCGGCAATGCCGGTCTGACTAAAGGTGGAACAGGCGACGTCCTAGGTGGTTTGGCAGCCTCTTTTTATGCAAAAAACAGCCCTCTGAATTCGGCAGTTCTTGCCTCGGTACTCTTAAAAACTACTGCTGACAGCCTTTTCGAAGATAAAGGTTACTGGTATAATATTAGTGATATAATCAATAGGTTGCCTGAGATTTTGAAGAAAGTAGTTTTATGAAAAAAGAAACGATATTTGCAGTATTTTTGGGGATTGTTTTCGGGGGATTGCTGGGGTTGTTTTTGATTACCAAAAACAAGGAAATCCAGCTCAATAAAAATAAAGTCATTGCTCCTAAAGACATAAATGACCGGTCAGCTGCTCAGACCAACCTTAATTTCCAGCCCCTTGAGATAAGCGAACCAAAAGACGGAGAAATTGTCGATAACGCATCTATAACTATTAAGGGAAAAGCGACAAAAAACTCCCTGGTTGTCATCCAGTCTCCTGTCAAGGATTTGGTTTTCACAAATGACAAGGAAGATTTCAAAGTTGATTTCCCATTGGCTTTGGGCGAAAACATAATCAGGGCAGTTATCTATCCTAAAGACAAGCTGCTTAGCATCCAGGAAAAAAGTTTACGAGTTTATTACCTCCAGGAATCACTATGAGAAAAAAACTATTTAATTATTTAACTATTTCTTTACTTGTTTTTATTTTAGCAAGAAGTGTTATAGGACAAACGGCAACTTCATCCCCGACTGTCAAGCCGACGGCAACGGCGACTGATGAAAGCGCCATCCAGGGATTAAAAAATAAAATCGCCGACAAAGTAGCGGAAATAAGAAAAAATAATAATAGGGCGGTCGCCGGCCGGGTTCTCAGCACTTCAGCTACCTCAATAAAAATTAAAACCGAAGACCAGGGTGATTTTGAAATCAAACCCGACGAAACCTTGACGAAGTATTATCAGATTACCGGCGCCCAGCAAAAAGAAATAAAAAACGAAGACATACAGAAAGACGATTACATTATTGTTACAGGTGTCATAAGCGAAAAAACCATCACGGCCAATTCGATATTTGTTGACCAGCAGTATTTGGTCGCCAGCGGCAAGATCACCGAAGTCGACAAAGACAATTATATTGTCAAAGTTCTCACTCCTGACAAGACAGTCTATAACTTGAGCATTGAAACTTTTACGAAACAGCAGATAGTCAATATAAAAACATTAGAGGCTGAAAGCATTGGATTTTCCAAAATAATTGCCGGCGACAGCATCCATTTTACCGTAAAAATTAAAGGCGGCGAAAAAAATAACGAATACTCGGCAGAGAAAATTTTGATCGTCCCCCAGGAATACTTTATCAAGTAAACTCACTATGCTAAATTTTTTGACTAAGTTTTTCGACTATAATCAGAGGGAAATTAATCGTCTAAAGAAAAAAACCGAAGAAATTAACCGTCTTGAGGATAAGGCGAGAGACTTAAAAGACGCTGATTTTCTTAAAGAAACTAAGAGATTGAAGGAAATTGTCAGCGCCGACGAAACAAAGACCGATGAAATTATGCCTTGGGCTTTCGCCTTGGCCAGGGAAGCGGCTAGAAGAGTTCTCGGCCAGCGCCATTTTGACGTCCAATTAATGGCAGCGGTCGCGCTCCACGAAGGCAAGATTGCCGAGCAGAAAACCGGAGAGGGAAAAACACTTTCTGCGGTGCCGGCCCTTTACCTCAATGCGCTTTCCGGACACGGTTCTCATCTGGTGACAGTCAATGACTATTTGGCCAGGAGAGACGCCGGCTGGATGGGGAAAATCTTCCACTTTCTCGGTTTGAAGACTGCCTCCATGATCTCGGAAAAATCATTTCTTTACGATCCGAAGTACGTAGACAAAGAAGCCTTTGACAGGCGTTTGAGCAACCTCCGGCCGATAACCAGGAAGGAAGCTTATGAAGCAGACGTCACTTACGGGATAAACAGCGAGTTTGGATTCGACTATCTGCGAGACAATATGGCGCAAAATCCAAACGATCTTGTCCAGCGCGATTTTAACTTTGCCATTATAGACGAGGCCGATTCAGTCCTCATCGACGAAGCGAGGACGCCCCATATAATCTCAGCTCCATATGAGGAGGATACTTCAAAATATTACCGTTATGCCCAGATTGTCAACCAGCTGGATGGAAAAACCGATTTTGTCATCGACGAAAAACTGCGGACAGCCAACTTGAGCGAAGCCGGAATAAAAAAAATTGAAAGCCTTCTCGGAGTCAATAATATTTACGAAAAAGATTTTGACACTTTATTTCATGTTGAAGCTGCTTTAAAAGCCAGCGCTCTTTTCAGTCTGGACAAGGATTATATCGTCAAAGACGGCGAAGTAATCATCGTCGACGAATTCACCGGCAGGCTCCTTTATGGCCGGCGTTTCTCCGAGGGGCTGCACCAGGCCATTGAAGCCAAAGAAAAAGTTTCCATCCAGCGGGAATCAAAGACGCTGGCTACGGTATCTTTGCAGAACTATTTCAGGATGTACAAAAAGCTCGCCGGAATGACGGGTACGGCCGCCACAGAAGCCGAAGAATTCCACAAAATCTACAAGACCGACGTCGTCATAATTCCGACCCACCTGAATATGGTGAGGAAAGACGAGCCGGACATGATTTATAAAACAGAAAGGGCCAAATATAATGCCGTTGTCGAAGACATCGCCAATAACTATAAAGCCGGAAGACCGGTTCTTGTTGGTACGACATCGATCCAGAAAAATGAACTTCTGTCTTCACTTTTAAATAAAAAAGGCGTCCCTCATGAGCTGCTCAATGCGAAAAACCACGAAAGGGAGGCCGCCATCATTTCCAAAGCCGGTGAAAAAGGCGCAGTCACTGTCGCAACAAACATGGCGGGAAGAGGAGTCGATATCATCCTCGGAGGAGACAATACCGAAGAGACAAAGGATTGGCAGAAAAAACATGATGAAGTAGTCAAATTAGGAGGGTTATATGTTATCGGAACAGAAAGGCACGAATCGAGGCGGATCGACAACCAATTAAGAGGAAGGTCCGGAAGACAAGGCGACCCGGGCCAGTCGACTTTTTTTGTTTCCCTCGAAGACGACCTGATGAGAATATTCGGCGGAGAGCAGATATCAAAGATTATGAATTTTCTCAACTTTCCGGAAGACCAGCCGTTATCGCACTCGATGGTGTCCAAAGCAATCGAACAGGCCCAGGTCAAAGTAGAAGGCTTTAACTTTGATATCAGAAAACACCTGGTTGACTATGATGACGTTTTGAACAAGCAGAGGGAAATCGTTTATTCGCTAAGGAGAAAAATTCTTTTCGGATCAGAGAGTAAAGACTTTTATCAAACCATGTATGAAGTTTTCAGCGAAGAGATAACCATTTTGGTCAATGCATATTCTTTGTCTGATGCTCCCTTATCGGAAGAAGATGTCAAAAAATTGGCCCAGGAATTAAATCTTATTACTTCGGTATCGGAAAAAGAAGTTTACGGGTTCATGAAAAACAAGGAGACCGAGAAACTGATAGAAACAGTAAATAAAAAAATAGAAGCAGAGTTTTTGAATAGGGAAAAAAAGCTCGGGAAAAAACTTTGGATAGAAGTTATCAAGGCTATTTTCCTGTCGACGATTGATAAATATTGGATGGACCACCTGACGGCCATAGAAGATTTAAGAGAGGGGATCAACCTGCGCGGTTATGCCCAGCTCGACCCGCTGGTTGAATACAAAAATTCCGCCTTCTTCATGTTTGAAAAACTTTTGGGCGACATAAATTTTGAAGTGTCAAGGAGGCTGTTAAAGGTAGAGGTAGAAGGTCCGGTTGTTGAACAAAAAAAAGAAGAGCCGATGATATTTAAATCTGCTTCCGCAGTAGATCCTTTTAATCAAACAAAGCAGAAAACAGGTAACCAATCATCGATAACCAATAACCAGACAACATCCAATACTCAAACGCCAAAAACAAGTCATCCTAAACTGGGCCGCAATGATCCATGCTGGTGCGGCAGCGGGAAAAAATATAAAAAATGCCATTATCCTAACTAATCAAATAGTTGATATGCAATCAACACAATCATTAAATATCGTTTTATTACCGGACGCTTCTACACAAAAAGTTGCCATAGAATTAAGCAGAAAACTCGCCGGACAATATCCAACTGAATTTGAGTTAAACCAAACAAATATTCTTCCCCACGTCACTATTTATCAGGCGGATTTTCCAGAATCAAACTTAGAAAAGATTAAATCAGCCATTGATAAAATTTCATCGCACACTAAAAAATTTGATATTACCCTTTCTACATTTTCATTTTTGTCGAATTTTATTTTTTGGAATGTCGTCATTTCGGATGAAATTAAAAGCCTTCATGAAAAAATTGTCGAAGAATTAAATCCTTTGAGAAACGGCATCGTTAAGAAAGAATTATTAGAGGTTAAAGATTTTTACCCTGGGGACCAATCAGATATACGAAAATACGGTTCATTGTTAATCGGCCCGAACTACCTCCCTCATCTGACAATTACCTGTTTTAAAAAAACTTCCAATGAAAAACAAATTTTAGACTTATTCAATGGTCAGGAAAAAATCAGCTTTACAATTGATAAATTACATTTGGGTATATTAGGTCAATTCGGAACGGTAAATAAAATTATTCATTCTTGGAAGCTACTTGACACATTTTGAGATATTGGAATATAATATTAATATTAAGAGTTAAATACTATCATGGCAGAAGAGGTTGTATCAGAAGGAATTGGCGAGTGGGCTTTTGACTCAATCTTTTTGCTTATCTTCGCCCCTATTTTTGCTTTAATGGGCAAGTAGCCCATAACCCGCGGTTGTTTTCCTGGGCTTCATTTTGAGCGTCAACGAGTTGATCGACGTATTTGACGTCTGGCGGATAAGTTGATACATGAGCAAATCCCTGGCGGGTAAGGTAGTCGTTTATAAAAATTGTTTGGCCCGATCCCGACGCCGGTTCGAGATAGACATAACGGAGGAGTCTTCCATATTTATCAACTTCAGAGACATCCTTTTCCAGTCTTACGGTTTTTCCTTCGACCAGTTTTTTGTTTTCCTCGTAGGCTTCCTGCCCAAAGCATTGGACCGGCCGTCTCGGATCATGGAGTTCGGGAGTATTCATTCCGATATAGCGGATTTTTTTATTTCCCTCGACTTCTATCGTATCGCCGTCCACGACGCGGATGACTTTTAAAGACTGATTTTGTAAGGAAATAATTGCCGTTGGTGTAGGAGAAATGTATTGAAATAAAGAACTAAAATTGATAGACTTGCTATTAAAGACAATCTGAAATAGTAAGAGTACGGCTGCTAAAATACTAACAATTTGATAGCGCATATTTACTAAGAATTATATCTTTTTATGGCAGAAAAAAAAGCTCAAGTTAAAGACAAGCCTTCTCCCGAAGAATTAAAAAAAGCAGTCAGATTTAAGTGGAGCGGCGTAGGATTGATGGTCTTTGGCGGATTAGATTTAGTATTAAGGGTTTTAAATCCTCTCTACGGCTTTGCTTCTTTAACATTGGGTTTGCTGCTTTTTGACAAAGGCAGAAGGATGCTTGTAGCAAAAAAGTAAATAAATACGTATAATGAATTGTAAATGGAAAGGTTTAAGTCATTCATTTTTTTATTGGTTCTATTTGCCTTTATTTTTGTCTTCAAGGCGTCTGCTCAAACCCCTCCAGTTCAAGACGCCCAGTCATGGAAGTGTTTAAAAGGCGACGAAAAAACATTTACTTTTAATGGAGCGGATAGCGCGACTGTCACTGAAGATTGGTATGCCGACGGCTACCAGTTTGACAACGATGCCTATATCGTCAGTTGTGTTGGCACGGAAGCAGGAGGAGTTTGTTCGACCGGCGACCCAAACTATGATGAACTACTTTTTAAAAACGACAACACTAAGCTTTTCCCCTATTCTGTTAGCGTTAAAGGAGGAGCCAAGCAAAAAATAGTGCTTGGAAAATTGAGAGTAACAGCTACGGCAACAACAGGCGGACTTACAGGCGGTATGGCTTTTTACAGCGTCACTTTAAACGACCTTCAAGGAGCATTGGGGCAGGGAGCAGGTCAGAAATTGAGCACTTTTCCGTTTGGAGAAGGCTCTTTTACAAAATGCGTCACGATTTCTTGGAATACGATACTGCCGACAGCTACTCCTGTTCCTCAAGGCGGTGGAGGTGGAGGTGGAGGCGGTCAACATAATAAATGGCCCAACTGGCACAGAGGGTGGGATCCTTTCGGCATAGTTTTTGATTCACAGTCTTTAGAGCCTCTTCCCAACATAAAAGTAACAATTTATGATAAAGACAAAATAATGTATAGTTCATTAGGCTTAACTAACCCGCAAACGACAAAAGCCGATGGTCTTTTCAACTTCCTTGTTGAACCAGGAACCTATTATCTTAAAACATCTTTGCCGGCAGGTTATTCTTTTACTGCTACCCCTAATCTACAACCTAACTATATCAAAATATATCATAAAGAAGACGGCACCAACTCGATTTATAAACCTGATGAACCAATAGTAGAAGATATCGATACGCCTCAAGAAGTCGCCAACGGCAGACCGGATATTGAACACAGAGACGTACCACTAGATCCCGGTTCTGGACAACCTTATATAGCCGAACCTTCAACAATTTTATACAAAGTATTAAATATAGGCGGTAAAACAACAATTGACGGAAGAGTGTCGCATCCTTTCACGCAAGTGACTTTCTCCCAGGGAAACTCAGTCCTTAGCGAAGAACAATCGGACAGATACGGTTACTATCTGACTGAAATCGAAAACAGTAAAATAATCCAAGGGACAGATATTTCAGTCACTTATGTAAAAGCTGACTTAAAGAACATAAACGTTACTGAAATAACATGGCAAAAATTTTTAAAGTTCTTTGTTGATCTAGTTATGGCGCCTTTTTCATCTCCGGCATCTGCCCAGACAAGTTTGCGTATTACTCCATCGACTTCCACTTTCACTATTCCGCCGATTCTTTCTTATATATCCGGTTATGCGTATGACAGCAGTGGAAAAATTGCTCCATTGGCGAAAGTGCTTTTAAAGCTGAAGATGAATAATGCCACAGTATATGAAACCAAAGCAGACAATAAAGGCTATTTCCAGATTTCTTCAAAATTCATTCCTGTTTTGCCTTATTCCATACAGATTATTCCTGTTGGCGGTTCAGTTGTTTCTTATACGACAACACAGTTTGTCAAGCAAAACGAAAAATATTTAACAGACGCAAAAATCAATCTGGTTCAACCCAACTTGATAAATAAACCTGGCGCTACTGCTTCCGGTTCAACAAATGCGGGTTCAAATCCTTCATCTTCGTCAAATTCACAGTTCCCGACATCAACTCAAAAACAAACGGGTACGGCATCGAAAACGCCTTCCTTATTCCTTTTTATTTTTATTATTTTCTTTTGTTTGATAGGAGCAATTGTTTTGGGTTACTTTATATTGAAGTCTAGGAATCCCCTCGCTTAAATAATTATTTTACTGTGACGCTTTTTGCCAAGTTTCTCGGTTTATCCGGATCTGCACCGCGACCAATACCTAAGTAGTAGCCTAAAAGCTGTCCGGCGATTATATTCCCGAAGATTGTCAAATCGGCAAGGTCTGGAGTCTCGACTACTTCGTCAAACTCGCTTGATTTAAACGGTGCGACGCCGATGATTCTTCCTCCGCGGGCTTTTAATTCAGCGGCTGATGAGAGGATTTCTCCTTTAACTTCGTCGTTTGAAGCCAGAACAAAGCAGGGCGTTCCTTTTTGGATTAAAGTGATGACACCGTGTTTTAATTCGCCTGCAGCAAACGGTTCTGCATGAAGGTAAGAAGACTCTTTAAGCTTCAGGGCAAACTCCAGTGTTGCCGGATAGTTTAAATGCTTCCCAATTAAATATATATGTTCTTGGTCGACCAAGGTTTTTGCCAAGCCGATTAACCGGGTGGAAAGCTTGTCAATCCATAGTGTCAAAGTTTCTTTTAACTCTTTGATCTGTTTTTTACCCTCGTCATATTTGTTTTCGGCTGCTTTGCTCAATAAATATAAAGTTGCCAATTGGCTGGTAAACGCCTTTGTGGAAACAACGGCAATTTCCGGGCCGGCCCCGACGGCTAGGATAATATCAGACAATCTTTCCAGTGTAGAGCCGCGCGCGTTGACAATACTGACAATTTTTGCGCCGTTTTTTTTAGCCTGGCGGACGGCTATAAGGGTGTCGGCGGTTTCGCCGGATTGGGAAATTGCTATGACTAGTGTTTTTTTGTCAATGAATTTTGAAAAAGGCAGAAATTCATAACTGCCGTAAGTCTGCGATTCAATGCCGGCCTTGGCAAAAAAATATTTGCCGGCGAGAGCACAGTAAGAAGCAGTTCCGCAGCCGGTGAGTACTATCTTAAAACCTTGTTTTATAAGAGAAGCAATTTCTCCGATTTCTTTTTCATTGACGGAGGCGGTTTTGGCTATGGTCTCTTTTTGCTCCATGATTTCTTTTAGGAGAAAATGGCTGAATCCGCCTTTTTCTGCATCTTCCAGTTTCCAGTCCAAAGTTTGTAAACTAAGTTTCTTTTCCGCTCCGGTTTTTAAGTCAAAAAGCTTAATTTCATTTGTTGTAATTACTACACTTTCGCCGTCGTCCAGAAAATGAACTTTATTGGTGTATTTAAGAAATGCAGGAACGTCACTGCCCAAAAAATATTGCTTGTTTTTTTCGTCGACTCCGACAACCAGCGGTGAACCGTTGCGGCAGGCGACAATCGTCTCTGTTTCATAGTCGATGACGCCGATGGCATTTGAGCCAACCAGTTCATTAAAAGTCTCAAAAACAGCCTTGGTTAACTTTTGATTTTTTATCTTTTCTTCTACTAAATGGGCGACAACTTCGGTGTCTGTCTCCGAAGAAAACTTGTGGCCTTTTTTTATCAAATCTTCTTTAAACTCCAGGTAATTCTCCACGATGCCGTTATGGATAACCGCCAACTTTCCGGTGCAGTCAAGATGGGGGTGGGCGTTGGCGTCGGTGACGCCGCCGTGAGTCGCCCAGCGGGTATGCCCGATGGCGATTGTTCCGGCAGGCAAGCTGGTCTGTGCTTCGCCGATCTTGCCGATGTGTTTTTCAATCTGGAGCTTTGCTGTTTCAGGGGAAGTCGGTTTTATGGCAATGCCCCAAGAGTCATAGCCGCGGTACTCCAATTTTTTTAGTCCGGCCAAAACCGTTTGCGCGGCATTGCCGGTTTTATCATTTACGACTGCAAAGATTCCACACATAGGGAAAGGATAGCAAATTGATTGAAAAAATACAAAAATATCCTATAATATAGAAATGCCAGAAACAAGACCGCTGCATCTAGAAAAAATGCCCGAAGCTTTCAGTGAATGTTGGGGAGGGACGTTAAAAGGTGTTCTATCCAACCAAAGATT
>JAHFKS010000002.1 GCA_023245215.1 Candidatus Microgenomates bacterium
TTTATTGTATTTGAAGAAGCGGTACGGGTCACATATTTCAAATACTCATAAACTTGAGTTAGAGGTCTTGTAGCACAGTCGATTAACACATCATATGGACGGGCGCCATTGCCGTTATTCAAGTTTTGCGACGTGGCGCCGAAAGTTATTGTAATATCGCTGTAACCGGCGACGGTTCCGGAGGCAGTCTGGTTGTTGGAATCTGTAAAAGCTGCCAGAGGTACAGGATTCCGGCCGGTTGAAGCGTCAATCAAATAATGGTCATAAAGAGTCGAATATTGGCGGGCTAAAATCGTCAGGTTTCCCGTGTCTATCTCTATCCCGGCTTCTTTGACTTTGACGAGAATATCTATCTGGCCGGCCGACCACCAAGAAGTAATTTGGGTGTCATTTTGATAAAGATCAAGAGTGGTTCCGGCTACAAGCGTGCCTAAAGTAAAGATATTGGACCAGATATTTTCTCCTGAAAGCGAAACTCCTGAAGAATTACCGCTGCCTGTTCCTGAAGTAATTGTCATTGCCGTGGCACCGGCAATCTGTGCCGGCGTGCTTCTGGTATCACGGACGTACCATTTAGAGCTGATACCGGCGGAAATAATTTCATAATCAACCAAGGGGCCGATGGTAGTTGCGCCGGCTAAGACTGTTTTTGTAATGTCTCCGGAAACCGGATCGGCATAGGTACCGCCGGTAACCGTTAATATATGTATATTATAAGAGGCCTGGCCGCTTGTCTGGATGGCGCCCCCGCTTAAGTATTTAAAAGAGGTATTATCCATAAACCAGCCATTGACAAGAGTGTATTCATTTGGAGTCTGGGCGCTCATTGGAATGGTTGTCGGCAGCAATGCCAGTTCGTCAAAATAGTCCATCAGCCAGGTATAAAGATCGTTAACTGTATAAACGGTCGTACCAGAAGTGTGTTTAACAGTTTTGGTTGTAGTATTGACAGCGAACTCGCCGGCGATGGTACCATTGGTCGTTGCGGCTGCGATTGATTCACTATCTTGGCTTACATAAACGTTTGCGGTCAAGTTGGTAATGGTGGCGTTAGTTTCAAAAGGAACATATTTTGGAGCTGCGCTTGATTTCCTGACCCTAATCCGCAACGTATCACCATTGGAAGCGACAAGAGACAGTGGACCTACGGTAACAAATGACGGCGAAGAATCTGCTGTTCCTGTTGCCAAAGTTGTCGAGCTGGTCACATTATATATTTCGTACCGCGAACTGGCTGCCACGTTACTTAAAGTGACTGTTGCCAAGTCAAGGGTATATTGGTATCCTTGCGATGTACTGGTGGAAACAGTCGGTATGGATAAAGTAGTCAGTAAATTAGTAGTTGCGGATGTATTAGCAAGTCCTCTTATTTTTAACTTGAATCCGGTTATCGCCGAAGTAATTGATTCGCCATTTATGGCTGAAAAAACAACTGATTGGGAAGCACCACCTGATACAGAATTTCCGGTGATTGTACAAGTAGTTTGAGCGGCATTTTTGGCTGTAACTGTTGCCCCCAAAGAGATATTTCCGGGAGTAGTAATATCAAATACATAGTCGCCGACATTGACTCCGTAAAAACTTTGAGTTCCAGTAATCGTTGTGCTCGATTGGGAAACAGTCGTATTTATAGTATAAGTTCCTACGCCACCGGTACCTGTTCCAAAACCGGTTATAAAATAAGTATTTGCAGCTAGTGAACCTCCGGACAACAACATATTCAAAAGGACTACTCCAGAAGTTACGGCAGTGACTGTAAGCGTAGTTCCTGATATCGACCCGGTAACAACAGCGTTTGTGCCAGTGGTCAAGGTAAGGGTCGTAGTATTAGTAACGGCAACATTTGTCACACCCGGTTCAAGATAAAGATTCTTCCAAGTGCCGCCATAACCGCTGCCATTGTCAATTTGATAATAAAGATAATGATTTTGGGGGTTGGTGGAAGTAAGCGTCGGAAAAGCTGACGTGCCGCCGGAAGTGAAAGCCGTGTGTCCGATAATATAATTTGGCGTTTCCCAGGTAATGTCATCGCTAGCAGTTATCATAGCGAGGGTGCCTACCGACGTGAACCCTGAACCTGTATTAAACTCTGCGACCGTATAAGTAGAGGCAGAAGGATTAGCAGCTGTTTTTTCGTTCATTTGCAAGGCAATTCGTCCCGTGGTCGAAGTCAAGAATAAATCCATAAAGTGAGATCCATAGACGGCAGTTTGGCCTGCTACGGCATTAGTGACCCCCATACCTTTTGACTGAGTATTAAGGCTTATCACAGGTTGCACAAGCGATGCTAAAGTCCAAACGCTTTCCCAAATTACGGCGCTAACAGAGTTATCAAAGTTATTAATTCCCAAACCTCCAGTACAGGTAGTATAAATTCTTTTATATTCCAAGTTGTTTAATCCGGCGCCAGCTATAGGAGTAGATGTTAGTGAACCTTGGGAAAATAGATAACGGATGGCATTAGTGGTCCCAGTATTTAATGGAGTTGTAGCAGTGCCGATATTACGGACTTTAACATAGCTGCTGCCTCCGGTTGTACCCAGGGTTGTTTGGGCGCAGTATCCAACCAAGCCAAGATATGGCTGGACATTAGCAATGCTGCCAAAATCCAAGCCGTCAATTTTAATTAAAGTTGAGTTTGATTCAACATCAAAGGCGCATTGGGGTGCAGCAGTCAACGTAGTGGTTTTAATATCATCGGCATAATGACTGTTGGTAAAAGTCAGATTTGAACAGGTGGCCAAGAGTGCCCTACCGCTATTAATTATGGTATTGGTCCAGGTGCTATCGTTGACTCGGGTATATGATAAAGTTCCAACTACTGCAGGAGTAGTTGTAGATCTAGTGGTACCACCCATGGCAGTAGTAATATCAAAAACAAAACTCCTATCATTAGTAACTATCATGCCGAAAATGTCGGTCCAAGTCTGACAATAATAGGCTGAGGTTCCAATATGAAACCTCGCCCAAGTACAGTTGCTGATAGTACCGCCGGCAAAACACAGACCCAAAGTAAGGGCGCATACGGTTTGAGCATTTCCGGCAAGGTTGGAACCGCATCCCACTCCTACGTTACTTAGATTAAGAGGTGTTGCTACTTCGCTGATGTTTAAAGCATCAGAAATAATAGTGTCGGTAATATTTACCGAGAATGGCTGGCCCAAAATATAGTAAAAACTTCCAATAGTTTTATCAATGTTGATAACTCCACCACCAGTTGAAACAGTGTGCGCTCTCCTTGTAGCGATCGTTGTATTCGGAATCACCTGTGCATAGACACCATTAGTAACGACGGGCGTTGCAGTAGGGGTAACTATATTGGGAATTCTGATTTTTCTGCCGGAAGGCGGGAGATAGCCCCAGGCATTTGTACCATCACCGCCAATTCTTAAGACTCCGTTGGCAGATATTTTACAGACTTTACCGCGGAAGGCGTCAGTTGCAACCAATGACGCGGCAACTGTACCATCAGAAGGTGCAGAAGGATAAAACTCATATTTATCGGCAACTTTAATTACACCACCTGAAGTCCAAGAAGCAGGCGTACCATTATTAGTTACTGTAAATGTATCTGTGGTAGGAACCGTAGCAATTGTAAATGTACCGTCATATCCTGAAGGATTCGTGCCGGAGATGATAACCGTATCACCGACAACGAGTTTATGGGGGCCGGCTGTTTTTATAGTTTCAACAGTTCCGCTCCAAGCGGTGCCGGTGATAAGAACATTGGAATACTCAATAAAAACTCCTGGATAAAATGTATTAGCAGCAGTTGCCGGCAACTGAACAACCTGGTTGGCAACGCCGTTGGTACAGACCTGCCCCCAAAAAGCACCGGCAACTGTCTGTGCTCCAGGATCAGACATAACCACAGTAAAAGTATTAGTCGCAGGAACTGTTGCTACTGTAAAGACTCCATTATATCCGGCCGGGGTAAATCCTGTAATAGTAACGATACTTCCTACCGCCAAAGTGTGCAATAGATTTGTCGTATATGTAGCTGAACCGCCAGACCAGGCAACTGTCGCAGTACAAACAACGCTTTTTGGATAGTACCAGTCTCCCCGGACAGTTAATGCGCCGAAACGGGGAATTGTCCAGATTGAAGCAAGGTTTGTTCCATCTGCAGTCAGGACATCCATACTAGCTCTTTGTTCATGGTCTATAGCTGTCGCGACCGGCGAAGAACCGCCGGAAATTGTCAGAGTACCAGCCTGAAACTGCTGACCGGGTTCAATTGTCCCACCTGAAATCCATGTAGCCGTTGGGGCTCCATTGGCAACGGTAAAAGTATCGGCAGCAGGAGTAGTCAAAACAGTATAAGTGCCATCGTATGCAATCGGGTTCGTTCCTGTGACAACAACTGTTTGGTTAACAATTAAATTATGAGCACTTGCAGTTTTAAAGGTAATGGTGGCGCCCGACCAGGTTGTTCCCGAAATCAGGGTGTTTATTGGAGTGACAACCGCCTGATTATTGTCACTGACTACTTGTTTGACTTTCAGCCAACCCTGGGCAGGAATGGCATTGGCAACCGAAGGAGTCGGAGTACCGACACAAGCGCCGCTTGATACTGTCGCCGAAGTGCTTAAATTATATGTACCAGTACCGCCGGTCCCAGTACCTAACGATATAATAATTGTGCTAGCGGCAAATGTCGAACCAGTTACAACCATACCGACATTAATTGGCGCCGAACCTGCTGTCATGGCAGATACCGTCATCACAGTTGTGGCACCTGAAGCTGTAAAGTTGGCAACGGCTGACTGGCCTCCCCAGACTCCGCACTGGATTGATTTGACGATTTTAGTGATTGTCCCTGCGGAACTCCAGGCGCCGGAAGTGTAATTATTAGTTACGGTAAATTGATTTGCCGCCGGTATGCTATTAACTTTGAAAAGTTTTGTCGCCGTGCCTCCTGATTGCCATGTCCCTGGAGACGCATAAGCGTTGATAAAAGCAAAAGTATTGGCAGCCGCTGTCGTTGTTACGACAAATACGCCATTATAAGAACCGGTAAAAGCCGCATTAGATACGGTTCCAGTTAAAGCAATTTTGTCACCGACGGAAATATTATGATTTGCGGTCGTAGTTACCGTACAAGTAGTGCCGGAGAATGATGCGGTAGATACTGTCCAAGCACTGTTGTAATAATTTGGAGCAGTTGAGTTTACCCCAGATATGTTTACCCAGCAACAGTTAAATAAATTATGATTGGCTGTTGTAGTATAAGTAAGGGTGCTGCCGTTTGTCGAAATTCCAGACACTGACCATGTTTGCGTCTGATCAACTCTATTGTGTTTTATAGCTTTAGCATTTGTCAGAGTTGAGGTGCCTGGACCTGCTTCTACTCTGTAACGTAAAGTTGTAGTTGTCGGAACGTCAAAAATTTCAAAAGTACCGTCGTATCCGTTTAAAATTAACGAACCTTTTATGCTGCCGACTTCAATCCAATCACCTGCCACATATCCGTGTCCTGCACCAAAAGTCAAAGTTACAAATGGTTCGGTGTATGTCGCCACTGTGGGTACGAGCGCAGTTGTAATTGGAATAGGAAGCGAGCCGGAACCACCGGAATAAGGTATCATCCAGACATTGGTTCCGTCCAGTTTCAATTCTCCTCCTATAGCTGTTGATACGATGTTTACCGAATCGAGGCGGCCGTTTGAGGCCGTATTAGTAGTTGCATGACCCGATGCAAATCTGGTATCTCCGTCTACGAGCAGTTGTCCGTTGTTAACTGTAAATAAATCAAGGGTAGCGGCTGTAGTCTGACCAGATAAAACGTCATAATTTGCATTTGCATCTACTGTAATTGTCGCCATGTAAGTTTTATTTTAACGCATGTTATATAATTTTTGTAATCCCTATTTGATTATCAAAATAATTTCAGTAAACTAAACTTTAATGAAGAAAAAAAAAGCCCTCCATTATGTCTGCACCGGCGGATGTAAATTTACTTCTCTTGAACCAGGAAAATGTCCAAGTTTTGGCTGCCCAAGGGCTCGTAATCCCCTGTCGGAATGTCGCTGTCGAAACGGAAAACACGGAAAATTACTTTTTCTTAATGCCAGCAGGATTGCAAAATGAGTAATTTTTCTTACAAATATTACGATGCTCTTGACAATAATTGATATCAAACTTTATACTGAAATAAATATAATTAACTATGCCAATATCGAGTGATTTTACAATTGATTATGTAAATAAACGGGTTTATCATTCATCCGGAACTACAATTTACACTGTCAACGCGCTCTATTCTTACATAATGGATACCTTCGACGAGTTGGTCCAGATGGATGACACTATCCCGATGAGCGCCCAAACGCCGACAGAATATACGCTCATTAACTCTTGGTACATGGATGATGTTTCTTTTAAATATTTAAAAACCGGCGCTGTCCAAACTAATGGCTGGACCAGTTATAACATTCACATTTTAACTGTCACGGGCGGGACATATGCCGATCCGGTAGCAGGAGACGTTGGTAAAACCGTCGTCGCCGGCGCCACCAGCATCGGACCTTTACTCGCTTATGAAGTCACATCAGTTGGAGTCAGTTCAAAATGGTGGGTCAGAGATACACGCGGTTCACCAGCCCAAATAGGAAGTGCTGTAGCAATGACTATTACGACAGGTACCGGAAGCGGCAATACTTCGGTCGCTTCAGTTTCCGGAGAAAACCTTTGGTCTAATATCTACACCCTAGGTTCTATTCAAGAAGGCAGCAGTCAACAAATCTATATCGAACAAAACGGCGCCCGTATTTTTTCCGGGTCTGAATGGTGGCCAGAAGGCGGGTCAGGCACTCAGCACATCGACGTTTTGATAAAAGTCAAAGAAGCAGGAACAGAAATCAACGGCGCTCTTATTACTGTTTATCTACGCCACTATCCATCAGGTGGCAACGCCGATCTTTACGACCACTTCGGCATCGACCTGACCACCGGTGGACGTAACGCCGTACCTCTCGCCACTTCTCCTGATTTGAACAACACCACTGCCCAGGCAACCGTATCAGGCTACAACGACATAACTATTGCTTTTGTCAGCGGCACACTCACTTATAGTACTATCTCCGGTCCTTTTACCAATCTTGAATCAGTTTCGCAAGCCGTGTCAGGAGCGACAGGAATATTTTTGAAACAAACAACCACTACTGGTGCTGGAACGATGACGCTCGGCAATGTCGTTGGTACGTTTAATAATACTAATGTCATCACCGGCGGCTCTTCAGGCGCGACCGCCACGTCATCATCTACTCTAACCGAAGCCTACACAATGGCGAAAAACTTCACCCAAGGCAGCAATTTTAACTATTCCGTCATTATTGGTGTGGCCACGCGCGTCTTGAGCCAGTTATACGAATATCTTAAATATGTAACGAGAATTGGCTCCACATTTACCATGTACCCGACGGCGACAGCCCAGGGCGGAGCCATCACCCATACCACCAAACAGGGCCAGCTTTACATCCGCGCCCACGAAGATAACCAAACGTCACCCACCAATACTTATTCACCTGTCAAAGCCTCGCCTTTTGGAACATTCGCTGGAGGCAAATTCTTCGGCGCCCAGGGAGTCTGGATCGAAAATATGGCATCGGCTGATGTTCAAAATTACCAGCTGATTGATTCGGGCGGCGTGACCCGCACACCACCCAACCAACAAGCAATTACTATTTCTAATCTTCTTTCAGGAGACCGCGTGGCAGTCTTTAAAACGACATCAGGAACAACCATTGACAAAGCCATGTATACGGCGGCAGCGGGTAATAATTCAGGAAACTCAACATTCGTAGTTAATGAAGCTATTCCATCAGATACGCCGACTTCCGGATCAATAAGGATTGTTGATGTATCAGATACTTCAGCTACCCGGGAAACTCGTTATACTTATACTTCTTGGGATGGCCCCAGTAAAACTTTTTCCGGACTCTCACCTACTCTTGATAGAACCTATACATCACCCGATGACACCGTTTATATTCCTTATATCGACACCACAGCCGGTTCAACTTCAGCTTCGGTAACAGTTATTTACAGTTCTGACAGAACGATTCTTGTCAGAGTAAGAAGAAAAACCTCTGTTGCCATCCTGCCTTTCGAAACAACCGGAACTTTTGGATCTACAGGTTATTCCACCTCTGCTATCCGCACCACCGACACTATCGTTACTTAATAAAGATTCAAGATTCAGGATTTAAGATTTAAGAATATTAGTTTGTCAAATCAATCTAAATCTATTTTTTGTTGATTATAGTCCGTTGACATAGTCCTTCATAATTGATGTAATTCTTGAATTGGAACAAAAAAATATTTTAAAAACTAAGATAAAAGAATTTACTGATCTCTTTACTTGGCAGGAAGGACATAAATTAGTTTTGTTAGTATATGAATTAACTTCAAAATTTCCAACAAGAGAAAACTATTCTTTGACTGATCAAATGAGAAGAGCGGTTACATCAATTACTAGTAATATTGCTGAGGGATTTGGAAGACAAACTTATCGAGAAAAAACACAATTTTATTACCTGGCTCAAGGTTCTCTTGTTGAACTTAAGAATCAATTAATAATCGCTAAAGATATAAGATATATAAACGATAAAACATTTATCTTAATATCTGAAAGAGCTAATCTTACGCACAAGCTTCTTCAAGGTTTAATAAAAAAGACTAAATCTTTTATCTAAATAATTCATGAATCTTGAATCATAAATCTTAAATCTTATATAATGATTAAATGCCGCTACCATTAGTCTTTGATTTTTATAATTCAATCATCCAAGTTCCTGCTCCTGATACAAGCTTAGATTTGCAGTATCTTATCAATGAAATCCGTGACATCGAAGATGAATTAGAGCCCGGAATGGGTTATTCGAAGATTGCCGATGCTGCCGGAAAGTTCGACCTCGGCGGCGGAGTATTTACCGCCATTACCGTCAAACTTCTTGATAACTGGCGTGTCCGTTTTGAAGCGCGCGGCGGCCCGGACACTATTCAAATGACAATAATTAATGGTAATCTCGTTGGTGGACCAGGCGGAAATCCGATTGCTCCGTCAGCTTACACTCAAGTCGTCCAACTTTCTTCCGCAGCTGGAACCATTGCTACACCATCAACTTCAAGCGAAAATATCAATATTAAATATCTTCTGGCTTCTATGGGGTCAAACCAAAGAGCCCTCGGCGACATTTTTTACTGGGATCCGGTTTCTGGAAACGATGCTAATAATGGTCTAACGCCGACAACGGCAGTGAAAACTTTTGCTCAAGCCCATACTTTGGTGACTAGCGGCGCCAACGACGTTATCTTCTGCCTTGCTTCTGACGCATCAGGAATAACAACGACAACCGAACTGTTAAACATTACAAAAAATAATGTCAAAATCAGAGGACCAGGAGACATTTTTAAGATAATTCCTACGGCAACTTCAGCTGACACAATAACCATTGCCGCAGATAACGCCGAAATTACCGGGTTGTCAATATCAACAGCCGGTACCGGAACGAGAAATGCCATTTCAGTAACCGGAAATAATGCCTTTGTCCAGGACTGCTGGATAACCCAAGTTCAAGGGCACGGCGTCAGTTTGACCAACTCAAATTCGAGCATCATCACCCTTTCAGTCATCGAACACTGCGGCCTGTCAGGAACAGGCAACGGCGTCAATTTAGGAAATTCCGTCAGCCAAACTATGCTATCCAAATGTATTATTTTCGACAACGTCAATGGTGTAAATATATCCGGAACAACTCTGGCCGACAACGTGATGGAAAATAATCTGATTTATAAACACAGCGCTTACGGAGTGAATATCGGAAGCGGTATTTTGAGGAGCATTTTGAGAAGCGGAAATACTTTCAACAAAAACACAAGCGGAAATATCCAGGATGCCGGAACCGACACATATATTGAAACTCAGGCCGGCGGCGCTTCGGCGACCGAGATTGCCGACGCGGTCTGGGACGAAGTCCTATCGACACATACGACTTCGGGTACGGCCGGAAAGAATTTGAAAGACGCAAAAGTCAAAGCCACCCTGGCTTCATTGAAGTAATATCTACAAAGACCTAGACCTATCTTCTTGATATATAAAAAGACGCCAATTAACTAAAGTTATGATAAAAACAACTATAATTATGGCTAAAGCGACTGTTAGATTTCTTCTGAAGTCAGACTCTACCTGTCGATAAATGATCGCCTCGGGAATACCAACCAAAATATATTTTTTCTTGCCGCTGGCAACCGGACTAAGTTGGGAATAAGAATAAAGACGAGTTATGCCATCGATCCCTTTTACCTGAAAGGGTGTCTTATCACCGGCGAGCGCCATCTTTATTTCCTCGACCGAAGACAGGTCTTTACCAACGTATTTTGTACTAGGGTAAGAAGATAGCATTATACCTTGTTCGTCAAAAATTTTGATGGTAGACTGCGGTGGTAAAGGTTGAAGTCTGAGAAAATTATTTAGCCAGCTTAAATCTAAAGATATACTAACAACCCCTTTAATGACTCCGTCTTCAGATAATACCGGATAGCCGGCAATCCATACAGGAACATTAACCAACCTGCCAATTTGATAATCTCCTAAAGATAAATTCCGACTGCTTATCGCATGTACAAAATAACTCCTGTCGGCGATATTGATCGGTTTTGTAAGAGGAACGGCGCTGCAAAAAACGTTTCCTTGCAAATCAGATACAAATAAATTTTTATACAAAGGATACTGTTTAAGAAGTTTTGCGAACAGTTGGTCGCATTTTGTCACATCATGATTTTGCACCTCGGACAATTTAGAAAGAGTAATCAAAAGATATTCTGTTCTTGACGTTATATTCTGTTCTGACACGACAATTTCCTTAACGATATTATTTACGTCTGTTTTGGCAGATTGGATTGCTTCTTCTCTTTGACCTAAATTCATGTAGAAAACCAGTCCAACTAAAGGAATTAAAGAATAAACTAAAACAAAAAGAGCCGCCTTCAAAATTTTACCCCTGTGTTTCACTAATCTTTCCATAAAATCAGTATACATCTTTATCAAAAAGTGTTGTAAGACTTGCTCTTTCCTCTTGCATTTTGTCCTGACAGTATTATATGATTAATTGATACTGTAAATTAAAAAAATACTTAAAGGAGGTGAAAAAATAAATGGCAGGAATCGGAACAAAAGAAATTATCCTCATCGCGATCGTTTTATTAATCCTTTTCGGAAGTCAAAAAATCGTTGAGTTCGCCCGTGGTTTGGGAGAGACAAAAAAAGAGTTGAAAAAAGTCAAGAAAGAGCTTGGTGGAGAGTAAAATCTAATTTATCAATTAATACCTGGGGGTGAATAAAATGTTTGCTAATATCGGGTCGACGGAAATTATTATTGTCTGTCTTATCATAATTTTTCTATTTGGCGCCAAAAAGATCCCCGAATTCATTCGAGGAGTAGGTGAAGCTATTAAAGAATTCCGCAAGGCATCAAAAGACTAAGCCAAAATTATGAAAGAATCTTCTTTAGAGCTGCAAGCCATCATCACACGTTACATGCCTTATTTAATGGAAATCAGAAAGCGGCTTTTGTTCATAGCCGCTTTGTTTTTGATTGGTGCAACGGTTGGTTTCATATATTTTGAGCCCATAATTAAAACAGTGATGAAATTTTATGACCTCAAAGGCCTGAATATTGTCTTTACTTCTCCGTTTCAGTTCATAAACTTGTCAATAGATGCCGCCGTGACAATCGGCATCATCGTTGTTTTTCCGGTTATTTTATACCAATTATTATCGTTCCTTAAACCGGCTTTAAAAGAAAAAGAATACCGATTAGTTATTTCTTCTGTTCCTACCAGCTTATTTCTTTTTTTGGTCGGTTTTGGCTTTGGAAGCTGGATTATGAAGTTTGTCGTTTCTGTCTTTTCGCAACAATCAAGCGAACTTCATATCCAGAATCTCTGGGATATCCAGAATTTTCTCGAAAATATATTCTTGACTTCACTGTTAATGGGTATTCTTTTTCAGTTCCCGGTCATTCTCACGCCACTCATCAGGCTAAAAGTGATTAAATATTCTACTATCGTCAATTGGAGGCTGCCAATTTATGTCATACTATTAATTTTTACAATTATGATGCCTCCGACAGACATCCTTTCTGACTGCCTGATTTTTTTTCCGCTTGCTTTTTTGTTCGAAATTACACTATTATTAAATAGAAGGTATAGATAGTTAAATTGTTTTAATATCAGATATAAGGGGGTGAAGAAAGTTTTATGCTAAATAATATCGGTACCACAGAAATAGTCGTCATCGCTTTAGTAATTTTGGTTTTCTTCGGAGGCAAAAAATTGCCTGAATTAGCCAAAGGATTAGCTGACGCAATCCGTGAGTTTAAGAAATCGGCCAGCGACGATGATGAAGACAATGGAAAGAAAAAGAGCAAATAAAATTGATGATAACAAAATACTTATAATTATTTTGTCACCATTAATGGCGCTTATGGCGCCATTTTTGGTCTGGCCGATCGAATATTTTTTTCCCTACCCTTATCTGGTTGAAGAGCTTATCAAAGGCATCTTTGTCTATTTTATTTTGCCTATCCCTGATAAATTCAGGCGGATAAAACTGGCAGTAACAATAGGCGTCCTATTCTCAATTTCTGAAACCATCCTCTATCTTTTCAATTTCTTTATGCTGAAGTCCCTCTCCCCTATTTTTCTGCGTTTAATTTTGACGGCTTTTTTGCATGCTCTAACTATGGTAATAATTTTGCTGCCGACTTTTATCAATAAGAAGCTTCTGCCTTTAGGAATAATTTTAGGTGTAATTATTCACTACTCCTACAACTTATTTGTCCATTAAGACAAATTCTTTGGAGACCCAGCCGGCGCCATCCTGAAGTTTAATTTGTATCCAACCGTCTTGTTCCTTAACGAACGGATATTTTTCTCCAGCATATACCTTAGCGACAACCGCGCCTTTTGGCGACTCTCTGACCTTTAGAAAATCACCGGAGAGATCGGCGATTGTAACAGTTTTTTCCCGTTCTTGAATGCCTAAAACTTTTTCTTCTGGTATTGGACTGACAATATTTTCCTGGGCTTTGGCCTCAACCTGGACTGATTGGTTGACCGGGCGTCCAACCATCTTGTAAACGGTAAAACTAGTCACCAATGACGTTACAGACCCGAATATAAAGAATATACTGGCGAAGCGGAACATCTCCGACCGGGTCAGCCCTGATTTGGTCTTTTTTTCCTTTTTGGAAACAGTCTCCCCGGCTGAATCCTCTCTTCCCCTTAGTACTCTCATATAGATTACTAAGAAGACAAATCCGGCCACCATAATGATTATTAATCCCCAAACGGCGACTGCTTGGGCGCCGCCGACAAATCCGGCCATCGAACCAAATGATCCGGCCTGGGTAACCAGATCCTCCAGTTTGGCGATCTGGTCTTTGACCGCTTTTATTTCTATCTGCGATTCGTAATAGGTTTTTATTTTTGCTTCAGGAGTAATGGCTGCTTTCAAATCAACAAGGATTTTATCTAAGGTTACGTCGATGTTACTCTTTATGGTCACTCCCTGACCAAAATATGAGGTTTTCTCCAACGGCTTCATCAAATCGTCTGCCTGGCGGCGCAAACTCGCGATTGAATCGCTGGTGATTGTCCATATGTCTGTAACTCGAACGGCGACTACTTTTGATTCGTCAGGACCCAAAGTAAAAATTCCTTCGACATAGAGCTGTTTTTTGTCAACGTCATAGTTAACTTTTAGGCCATCGTCGACGCTGATAATATCTTCTTTTTTTATTTCCGCCGGCAGATAGTATTTTAAAGGCACTTCCTGGCTGATTCTTGTTGACGGATTAGTCAAAAGAGTTTTGAAAATGACGCTTCCTTCTTCCAACCAGCTGCTGCTAAAAGGTTTCGTCGATTTTCTTGCCAATAAAATTTTATTGGCTTGAATTGTCGCTTTGATTGATAAGACTCTATTTTTCAGTTTCTTGCTCAAATTATCCTCTGGAAACGAAGATACAAGGGCAATAGACTGGGGCAATTTGTTTATCTTTGCCAGCTTTTCAGCCATATCGTTGGTCTTTTTTTGGATTACATCGGGTTGGTATTTATTCCAGTCGGACAATAATTTGTCGGCGTCAGACGAATAAAGATCAAATGTATCAGCCAGTTGTTTTATCTCGTTGATCTTTCCGTAGAAGGTATTTTTACTTGTTGAATCTTTGGCAGTTCCCAATGTATTTATAAAAGTATTTAATGAATCGCTCAAATTTCCCAAGTCAGTCAGGGCCATTTTAGATTTGTCGTCAACGGCCAGTTCGCTTTGGACAATATCAAGGCGGCTTTTTAATGCCACAGCCTGAGTATTGATGCCTTCGGCAATGTCCAAATTCCAAAGGTCTTTAATCTGTTTTGAGTTGTCTCCGATTGACGAAGTTAAAGCGGTAATTTCTTTTAAGGCCGAAGCCAGAGTTTTACCGTCTAAACTATTCCATTTGATGTCAATCATTCCCAGTTTGCTGTCCAATGAGTAGCTGTCGGCAAATAGTTTTGTCAGCAAAACCTGCGATTGATTTAATTTAGATTGCAGATTGGCGTCTGATACCTGTTCGAGGGAATTGGTTATGATTGGCTTATTGGCGAGTTTTTCCAAGAGCGACTGGTTATATAACACTTCTGTTTTTAGACTATCAACATCGGTTTTTTTTGCTAATGTGCTCGTGTCAATTGAGTTGGTCGTATTGTTATTGGTGGTATAGTTGTTAGTCGTTGTTGAACTGCTGCTACTTGTTAATGTTCTGGAATTATTACCCCAAATATTGGCGATTAAGTCTCCAAAAGACGACAGAGTTCTTGACGAATAACTCCAGATGTCAGACGGCAGCGTTCCAAAAGCCGACAATGTCCGTCCGGAATATCCCCAAACCGCTGAAGCTATGTCTGAACCTGAGGGAACGATATTCTGCAAAGCTTCTCCAAAACTGCCCGACTGGGTATGTGAAGCTCTTGACTCGTCCCAAACGGCTGAAGCTACATCCGTTTTTGTCAGCGCCGAAGCCGTTGCTTCTATTTTAAAACTTTTGTCTAAACATAAATATTCTGTTCCCGTTTGACAGCAAAGCTGGGAACGATATAGACCGGCAGATCCGGTCGCTTGAACTTGATACGAATACCAGCCATCAGTCGTGCTACTTGTTGTGTCCCCGTTTATAAAAATATCGCCATTTGGATAACGGCTGGTGAATCGACAGGTTGCAGAAGCTATTGGCACGTATGAATCGTCATATAAGAATTCACCCACAGTACACGCCGTATCTTTATCGCATTTTTGATATTCATTATAAGCAAGACTTAATTTTGGAGCATAAAATAAGCCTAAAACAAAAAATAATACTCCTAATGTTAGTGGTAAAAGTCTATTTTTCATGTTTGAGGCTTTATTATTTGATAAAAAATCATATCATTATCATTTCATGCCCCATACAATTATAATAAGGAGGAAAAAATCGTTTGTCAAGAGGTAAATACTACTGATTATTTATTGAAAATTACATTAAAGAGACTATTTATAATTTATATTGTCATAGTAATTATCTCTTGACAAGATGAAAAGATTAAGATATGATTATTTTGACTATGAAAAGCTTCTTTTACGCCAAATCGCAGGTATTAAACGAACAGATTTCTATCATTGAGGATTTAAAAAAGGCGGTTTTATTGAAACCACTGTCTCCTAAAGAAAAAACTAAACTTCGTTGGCTGGCTTTAGTAAAAAGAATCCATACCTCTTTTTTATTAGCAAATAAAACAGCCACTTTGGAAACTATAAAAAAACTATTCACAACAGCGGGAAAAACTAACTTAACTTATTTGGAAAAGGAAATATTCAACTATAAGAAAGCTTTGGATTTTTTATACCAGGACTGGCTTATCAATAATATTCCAATCACGCCCGATGACCTTATACGTCTTTATCGAATTGCTTTCGATAAAAAACAGCCAATTAATTATCTCGAACTTGAAGAATGCCTTAAATACGTCCAGATTAATACCGAACACCCTATCATTCAGGCCTCTCTGGCAATGATAATCATCTTAAGCCTGTCCTCTACTCCTGAAAATGAGCTTTTTTCCTATCTAGTTTTTCTTTTATTTCTTTACAAAAATGGCTATGATTTCCGGCGCCTAGTTGTTTTCGAAGAATATTTTTTTCAAAATGGAAAAATCTATAAAGAAATGATTACTAAATCTATTAAAAAAGAGAATCTAACCGACTGGCTTGAATACGTCAGTCAAGCAATGAGCTACCAATTGCAAAAAACTCTGCGCGACATCGACTTTAAAGAAAAAGACCAGGAAGTTAATGCAAACTTTTTTGAATTAAACGACCGGCAAAAAAACATATTATCTCTATTTGACAGGCCGGATAATAAGATAAGCAACAGAGTTGTCATGAAAAAATTCAAGATTTCTCCCGTAACAGCTTCAAGAGACCTGTCTAAACTCGTCAACCTCGGCCTACTTTTGACGATCGGCAAAGGAAGATCTACCTACTATATTAAAATCTAATCAAGGACAGAATTTTGTCTCCAAAAAACATAGCTGTTATAAGGCCAACGACAAGAAACGGACCAAAGGCAATTTTGCTTTTCATTTTTTTATTTTTCAAAAAAATCAATAAAATCCCAAAAAATGCGCCCGTAACAAATGAAATATATAGAGCTAAATAGCCAGCTTTCCAACCAACAAGAAAACCGATTATGGCCGATAAATAAACGTCTCCCAAACCCATCGCCCGCTCTTTCGACAGGTCATAAATCAGGTAGATTGGACCGGCGACCATAAGTCCTGACACTAAATAAAATGCCAAGTGAGAAATTGACGGCAGCCGGAATAAAATGGAAAAAACAAACAAAGCCAGCAAAATATAGTCAGAGATTAAATGATATTTGAAGTCGGAAAAAAAAATAACGATTAAACAGGATAAAATTCCCAAAGTGGATATAGATTTAAGATTGAAGATTGAAGAATTAACAAATCTTGAATCATAAATCATGAATCCTAAGAAAACTATTCCTGTTAGGAACTCTACCAGAGGATATTGAAAGCTCAATTTTTTATGGCAATACCGGCATTTTCCCTTCAATAAAATAAATGAAATGATTGGAATAAGATCGTACCAAGCAATCTTTTTTTTGCAGTAATCGCAGTGGGAACGCCCGGTTATCGGTTCGTCGTTGGGCAGCCTGTCGATTAAAACATTCAAGAAAGATCCAATAGTGACACCGATAAAAAATAAAAATAGGCTAGTCATTATATATTGACTACATCAGCAAATTTATCCTGGTCGCTAAACGGCCCGATCAAGGCAAAATTCAAGCCTTTGGCAACAAAAATCTGTTCAGCCAAGATTGATACTTCTTTTGCCGTCACCCTGTCAACTTTTTCAATAATCTCTTCGGGAGTCTCCACTATATTAAGCAGCAACTTTTTATTGCCGAAAAATGAGGCGATGTTTGCCGAATCCTCAAGAGACAATAACATCCGGCCTTTTATAAGCTCTTTGGCGCGTTTTAGTTCGTCTCCGGTTATCTCCCCCTTGATAATCTTTTTGTGCTCTTCCAGGATGGTTCTGATGGCTTCTTTTACCTTACTTAAATCATTGGTGACCCCGGCCTGGGTAACGATGTTGCCGCAGTCGTGGTAGAGCTCGGCGCCTGTCGAAATGTAATAACACAAACCCCGCCTTTCGCGGACCTGGATGAACAGCCGACTCGACATTCCTCCGCCTAATACGGCTGATAAAATATTCAGGGCGAATTTTCGGTCATCGCTAAAAGAAAAAGCCCTGAATCCGAGCGACATGTGGGCCTGTTCGGTTTTTTTATATTTAACCAGCATTTGAGGTGCCGTCTGGTTTTCATTGATTGGAATAAACTTGGACAAAGTGCCATTTTTCCAATCTTTAAACTTCTCTTCAATAATCTTCAAGTATTTTTTCGTATCCTTTAATCCTCCGGCAACAACCAATACCGAATTTTCCGGGTAGTAAAGGTTTTTGATATAGTTCGTAAATGTTGCCTTGTCAAATGACTGGACCGTTTCTTTTGTACCGGCAATATCATAACCCAGCGGGTTACCCTTATATAAAAGCTCTTCAAAAATCTCCCCCACCTTCCTGGCTGGGGTGTCTTCATACATATTGATTTCCTCGCTGATGACTCCTTTTTCCCGCTCTATCTCTTTCTCGTCAAGCAGAGGATGCAAGACCATCTCAGAGATTACATCAATCACGGTTGGAAAATGCTCGACCGTTGATTTTATCCAATAACCGGTGTGGTCTTTTGAAGTGAAGGCATTGAAGACTCCGCCCTTGCCTTCGATAGTCGAAGAAATCACAAAAGAGTTTGGGTATTTTTTTGTTCCTTTGAAAGCCATGTGCTCAAAAAAATGGGCGATGCCGTTGTTTTTTACGTTTTCATAGCGGCTTCCGGCGCCTATCAGAAGAAGGGTCGTCATGGTCGGAAAAGTCTTCGTATCTACCAAGACGATTCGCAGTCCGTTTTTTAAGGTAAATAATTGCGGTTTCATTTACTTATTATTATAGCGCCGATAATTATTAAAACTATGGCGAATGTCTTTAAAAAAAGAGCTTTTTTTGAAATGTCCTCTTTAAGAAATCTTGGGTAAAACAAAGTAATTAAAGTCGAATAGATTAAAATTACCATCGGCTGCGCGCCATTTAAAGCGACGACCAGCGAGGCGGGGCCGACTCCAAGAGAAAGCGTAAAACTGCAGTTTGCCAGAAAGCCGATAAAACTTCTAAAAAAAATGAATGAGGATAAACGGATATTCGTAAAAGTTTTTTTGGTTTCTTCCAGAACTTGCTTATTTAACAAAAGAAGTAAGTATAACGGCAGGGCAACTGAATAACCGACTACCTGAACTGTCAGGGCGGGCCAATATACCATAGCTTGTTTTGAGAGAACGTTACCGGCCGAAGCAAATACCGCCGATATTAAAGCAAAAACATAAGCGATATTGAAACCTTTTTTGGATTTTTTTCCTTCCCAGCTCGACAAAATTGCCCCGATAACAATAAGGAAAATCGCCAACCACTTAAGAACTGACAAAGATTCTTTCAAAAAAATTACCGCCATGAGAGCATTAAAAATGGGGCTGGTAAAAAAGATAGCAATCACCCGGGAAACTTCGCCTGTAGCCAAACCCTTCCACCAGAAAATCCACATTGCATAATAAGATAAGCTCGCCATAACAGTCCAAAATAACCCGGCATTGAGGACAAAGGTTTTTCGGATAAAAAATCCCATGATTATAAAAAAAACCAGATAAAAAATATTAAGGATAACGGCAAACGAGTAGATGCTTTTGTATTTTTTGGAAACAAAATATTTATCGAATATATTGGCGACGGAGAAAAAATTTACGGCAAAAAAAGTATAGAGAATCCACGACATAATCCTAAAATTATAACAGAAAACTTGACAGAGCTTAAAAAAAAGTTAAAAATGTATTATGTCCTTCTTATTAAGAAAGGTAATCGATTACGGAGTCTGGGTGGTTTTTTTTACCATCTTCGGTTATTCGTCTCTTTTTTATGTCACCAAAGACGCAGTCCCGGGCGATAGATTGTATGGAGCTAAATTAGCTACAGAAAAAGTATTGATCGCTTCAAGCTCGATACTTAATAAACAGGTCGACTTTCAGATTAACTTTGTCGCCAGACGCTACGACGAAATTAACAAAGTGCTCGCTTCTAAATACGGATCAGAGAGTCTGAGAAGACTGGACGGACAGGTGGTAGAAACCGGAGAAACAATCGCCAATATCAAAGACCCGGAACAAAGAAAAGAAGCCGCCAGCAAATATGTCGCCCAGCTGAACTACATTTCTTCAGGTCTCGCAAATGAACAGCAAAGATTTGTACCTTCTTATCAGCCCAACCCAACTTTACCCCCTGAAATCCCAACGCAGACAACCATTGCATATGTTTCTCCACCGCCCAGCCAAACTGAAACTATATCTAACCAAATAAATACTACCCAGGAAACTATCCAGCAAACCATTGAAAATATGAATCAAATTCAACAAAACAATTTCCCCGCCCCGACAGAAATTCCGACACCTACGACAGAACCAACCCGCGTACCAACATCTACGCCGATACCTACACGGGAGCCGACTCCGACCAATAAACCGACCCCAACTCCCCACAATGATTTATTAAAAAACCAAGAAAATAATGGCGATAATGGAAACCATTTCGGCAGTGAAAACAAGTAAATCATTGTATAATTGCTCCTAAACTGATAAAATTATTTGTTAAATTGGGTCCGTAGCTCAACTGGTAGAGCAGTAGCCTTTTAAGCTATTGGTTTCGGGTTCGAGTCCCGACGGACTCACATGTCCCCTTCTCTTTCCAAATACGCCTGGTTGTCAATAGCAGCCGCGATTTTAACCATCGCTATAAAAAGTTTTGCTTTTTTTCTCACCGGATCAGTCGGCCTTCTGTCAGATGCAGTTGAATCAATCGTCAATCTGGCCGCCGCAATTATAGCTCTCTTCATGATCAGATTGGCGGAAAAACCCCCGGACGAAGAACACCTTTACGGCCATTCAAAAGCTGAATATTTTTCCTCTTTTCTTGAAGGTGCTTTTATTTTTATCGCTGCTTTTGCCATTATCTATTCGGCGATCATCAGGATAATCCATCCCAAGGCTATTGAACAAGCTTATTTAGGCTTGGTTTTTTCCGGCCTGGCATCGGTGATCAACTATGTTGTTTCTATAAAATTAATCAAAACCGGAAAACAACACCGCTCCATAACTCTTGAGGCTGACGGCCACCATTTGATGACCGACGTCCTAACTTCGATTGGTGTAATTATCGCTGTTTTTATCGTTGCTGTAACTAATCTGCAGATTCTCGACCCTCTAATTGCCATTGCCGTCGCCGCCAATATTCTTATCACCGGTTTCACCCTTGTCAGCAGATCGGTCAACGGACTCTTAGACAGGGCGATTCCCCAAGAAGAATTGACGATAATAAATAATATTTTAAAAAAATACGAACGTAAGGGTTTTTCGTTTCATGGTTTAAGAACACGCCAATCAGCCCAAAGAAGATTCGTCACTTTACACGTTCTCGTCCCTGGCCGCTGGTCGACGCAAAAAGGCCACGACCTTTTGGAAAAGATAGAAAAAGATATCAGGGACGAACTGCCAAAAACCACCATCACCACCCACCTTGAACCGGTTGAAGACCCTGTCTCCAAAGAAGACATTTCAATTGAAAGAAAATAATACTAGAGCCTGCTAACGGTTCATCTTGACTAAATTAGAATATAATAGTAATATTTCTAGCATGTTCCGTGAGAGATTTACACTTCATTCAGAGAAAAGAACCAGATTTATTCCTTTTTCTGGAATTGCATTTGCCATCATCAGTCTTGACGATGTATTACTTGATCTTGCAGAAAAATTTCCTGAAATAAAGAATAAAGTTAAAGCTGCAATTCCAAAAAAAATTAAATTAGTATCCGATTTCTACAGCAATACCCTTCATCGTGTTCAGGCAGATTTCCACAAATTTCTCAATCGGAAGATTCAATCCTGATGGATCAGCGCATTTTTTAATGTCTTCCCTTCGGGTTCCAGCAGCGAATCTTGGTTCTTTCAAAAGCCTTTTTACCACTGATGATAGTTTAACGTCTGCTAATTTTTTGCTTGGATAAACTAAAGTTACGGCCGTAATTAATCCTGTTAGACTGTCAGCACAGAATATCGACCACTCAGCTTTAGTTTTTATCTGGTAGCCTGTTAAATCAGGAGCGTGTGCTTTTATCAAATTATGAACTGTTTCAGAGATCGTTAATCCGTATTTTGCCAACGCCTCAAGAGTTTTCTGAGGATGGGTCGGCTTGAATTCACCTGAATAATCAATGTCGTGCAGGAGTCCCGCCAGCATCCAGTCTTCTTTTTTTGGTTCGGTATCGGTTAGCCCGCCGTTCGCTGATAAATAATCGTACAAACCCCCCATACAGGCTTCAAGAGCCAAAGAATGGTTAAAGACATTCGGCTCCAACTGTTTTTTTGCCGCGTCAACATACTTTTGTCTATCCATATTTTTTAAATAATAAAATTTATAATTTTACCTGGAATATAAACGGTTTTTTTCACCTTACCGGTAATGAATTTCTTGACTTTTTCACTTTTAAAAGCTAATTTTTCTATTTCTTTTTGACTTTTGACTTTTGACTTTTGACTTTTTATGGTGTCTCGGAACTTGCCGTTGACCTGAACCGGAATAATTATTTCCTCCTCAATTATTTCATCTCCGACTTTCGGCCAGGTTGATAAATGAATTGAGTTTTTTTCTCCAAAAAATGAATCCCAAAGCTCTTCGGTCAAAAAAGGCGCAAAAGGAGCCAATACTTGTAAAAACTTCTTGGCATTTTCTTTTTCTAAACCGTTGGGGTTTTTTTCCCAATAGTTTAAAAATTCCATCATGGCGGCAATCGAAGTATTGAATTTTACTTGCGGAATATCTGACGTAATTTTTTTAATGGTTTTAAAAAGTTTCGAGACTAATTTAGTATCTTCTTTTTGATCTTTGATATTTGAGTTTCGATCTTGTTTTTGATATAACTCCCAGATTCTTTTCACAAACCGGTAGCTTCCCTGCAAAGCTTTAGTCGACCAGGGAATCTCGGTATTAAAAGGGGCCATAAACATTTCATAAATCCGCAAAGCGTCGGCTCCGTATTCGGAAACCACGTCGTCGGGATTGATGACATTTCCGAAAGACTTGCTCATTTTTCTATGATCTTCTGCCAGTATCATACCTTGGTTGCGCAGCTTCAAAAATGGTTCTTTAAAATCCAAAAGCTTCAAATCATACAAAGCTTTTACCCAGAAACGGGAATATAATAAATGTAAAACTGCATGCTCGGCTCCCCCCAAATACCAATCTACCGGTAACCAGTTACCGGAATTTTCAATTTGCAATTTCCAATTTTCAATGGAAGAATTGTCTTTTTGATCTTTGGTATTTGATTTTTGAATTTGAGCGAAGCGAATAAAATACCAGCAGCTGCCGGCCCAGTTGGGCATCGTATCGGTCTCTCTTTTGGCCGGGCCGTGACAGTTCGGGCATTCAGTATTTACCCAATCTTTGACTGTTGCAAGCGGTGACTCTCCGGTTGAAGTCGGCTCGTATGATTTAATGTAAGGCAATTTTAAAGGCAGTTCGCCTTCGGCAACCGGCTGCCACTGGCATTTTTTACAGTAAATCATCGGTATTGGTTCTCCCCAGTATCTTTGCCTGGAAAAAATCCAATCACGCAAGTGATAAGAAGTGATTCTTTTCCCGAGTTTTTTTTCTTCAAACCAGTCCATGATTTTCTTGGTCGCTTGATGAATATCCAAACCATTCAAAAATTCGGAATTAATCATGATTCCTTCTTTTTCCTGAACCTGTTCAATCCTGGTGATCGGAGATTTATCACCGTCGGATCCCACTACAACCCGAATAATATCAATCCCAAACTCCTTTGCAAATTCAAAGTCGCGGATATCGTGCCCGGGAACGCCGACAACTGCTCCGGTACCGAAACTGGCCAGGACAAAGTCAGAAACCCAGACTGGCATTTCCTTTCCGTTTAAATTGTTAATAGCATAAAAACCAGTGAAAACGCCGGTTTTTTTCTTGCCTTCGGCCAACCGTTCTATCTCGGATTTAGAAGCAGCTTCTTTGACATATTTTTTTACATCTTCTTTTTGGATTTTTTTTACGAATTCGTGCTCCGGAGCCAAAACAATGAAAGTTGCCCCGAAATTGGTATCCGGCCGCGTCGTGAAACAGGTAATGATTTCTTTGCTCCCTTTGACTTTGTAATCAATATTTATTCCTTGTTTTTTTCCTATCCAGTTCCTCTGCATTGCCAAGATCCCTTCGGGCCAGTCCAATCCTTTTAAATCTTCCAATAATCTGTCGGCATATTTTGTGATTTTAAAAATCCATTGCGGCAGGTCTTTTTTCGTAATTTTATTGCCGCACCGCTCGTGAGTACCGTCCGCCAACACCTCTTCCTCGGCGAGACCGGTTTTACAGACAGGGCAGTAGTTTATCGGCGTATTTTTTTTGTACAAAAGACCCATTTTATAAAATTGGATAAAAAGCCATTGGGTCCATTTGTAGTAGGCCGGGTCAGTAGTCGTAAACTCGCGGTCCCAGTCGTAGGAAAATCCCAAAGACTTCATCTGCTTTTTAAAAGTAGCAATGTGCTCCGGCACCATATCCATCGGGTTTTTTTTGGCTTTGACAGCGGCGTTCTCTGCCGGAAGTCCAAATGCATCCCAACCCATCGGATGAAGAACTGCGCGTCCGTTCATACGGTAGTAGCGGGCAACCACATCTGTGCCTGTATAATTACGGACGTGACCTACGTGCAGGCCGGCGCCTGAAGGATAAGGAAACATCGCCAAGATATAAGATTTATTGGTCTTATTAGACTCATTGGACTTATACGTTTTATTTTTTTCCCAGTTTTCCACCCATTTTTTTTCAAACTCATTGGGTTGATATTTTCTATTCATAAAAGAAATGATATCAAATTAATCAAACTTTTTTATGAGAGAAATGATTTTTTCTTTGCTTTTTTCGGTTGCTTCCACGACCACTACTCCCAACTGCCAATGGCCGTAAAAAATTAAAGATCCCAGAGGCGCCAAAAGAATTGCCGGAAGAGCCAAGAGATCTTCTTCACCTTTTATAATCACCGTTTGCGGTTTTTTGGTTAATAAATATTTTTTTAAAGCGCTATTGATTACGGTTGATGATTTTGAATTAATAGTCCCGGGTTTATTTAAAATGGGTGTTGAGGGTTTAGGCAAAAAACCCAAGACAGGTCCTGCTGTTTTTATAGCTTGTCGACGGGACCTAAAGTCGATTATCTTCACGTCCGGAATAAATCCTTTTTTCTCCAACTCCATAGCGATTATGTCGCCTACTGCAACTATCAGTGGTGATGGTTTTTTTTTGATGTAATTTAACAAAGACTTTGTATTTTCAAACACCTGACCCAATGGTTTTCTTAATCTTTCTCTTAAATTTTCCGGTAGAAAAAGAGTTTTTTTGAAAACGTCTAAATAGATTTTTCCTTGTCTGTCAATCTCACCTGTTCGGATTCTTTCCGAACTCAATAACTTTCCATCGGCAGCTAAAACGTCTTTAATAACAAAAATTCTTAAAGGTTTTAGTTTATTTTTTTCCCTCAATTGGTTGATTTTCAAAGCGTTGGGATAAGTCAATCTAGAAACAACCATAGAATCAATATCCACCTCTTTGTCTGCGTCGCCTTTAAAATCAGAAAAGGAAATTAGAAACGTTTTTTTCAGAAAATTTTTTTTAGATAAAAAATCTAATACGTTTTGTTTCCTGATTTCAAAAGTCTCGATAATCTGGAAAAGTAGTTTATTTTTATAGAGTTTTTCCGTAGAGATTCCAATCGTGACTTTTTTTCCTATTCTGCAGGCAGTTTCAACTAATTTTTCATGGCCTAAATGAAAGTGATCAAATGTCCCTCCTAATACGACATGGTTGAATTTGGAAATTGGTTGTTGGAAATTTGGAGCTTGTTTAGAAATTAGAAATTTGAGATTAGAAATTAAGTAATCGGGAATCCTGTCTTCCCAAGGTTTATTTTCAGCAATTAATTTTCTGACCCTCCATCCTTCGTAGAGCGAGCGTTTAAAGTATGGAAAACGCCTGATTGAAAAACCCACTTTTTCCAGAATTTTATTGGTCCATTCGTTGTTTCCGACAACCAAATCAAAACTACCCGCCTGCTTTTTAACATTATTCAGCCACTTTTTGTCGTTGAAAAAATCGTCTAAGGGGACAATTTTTATCAGTCTTTCCTCTAATTTTTCTTTATAAATAACTGCTTTGACAATTTTCATTCTTGTTTCATAATCCATCGGATTATTTTCATCGGAAATATTGGCGCTCCCTATTCCGACTACCAATTTATCCGCTTGTTGAAGGGCTTTTTTTAACAAATAAAGGTGGCCTTTATGAAAAGGCTGGAAACGCCCGATGAGTAAAGCAGTATGGTATTTCATGCGTTAATTAGTATACTATAATCATGATAACTCTGCCTAAGATCAATCCAAAGTATGAAGTCGACAAGATCACAAGCTTTCTCAAAAAAATCCAAAAACAGACCGGCATTAGCAAAGTCGTCCTCGGCCTTTCCGGCGGAATCGACTCCACCACCGTATATTATTTATTAAAAAAAACTTACAAGGCGAAAAATATTATCAGTGTTAGTCTTCCATATAAAAAAATAAAACCAATTATTGATTCGTTTCTTAAAGGAGGTTCGATACGAAATTTTTTAACTCTGTTGGAGCCGCCTCGCAGTCGCGAGGTCCAAAATCGTAAAAAATTTATATCTTCACCTCCTAATCAAAAAATCCGTATAGGAAATATTATGGCCCGCGTCCGGATGATAATCCTTTTCGATTTAGCCAAAAAAAATAACGCCCTAGTCTGCGGCACTGAAAATAAATCGGAAAAACTTCTGGGCTACTTCACCCGTTTTGGCGACTCCGCCTCAGACATTGAACCAATAAGCCACCTATATAAAACTCAGGTTTATGAATTGGCAAAGTATCTCAGAGTTCCGGAAAAAATTATCAAAGCCAAACCGACTGCTGGACTTTGGAGCGGACAGACTGACGAAGGAGAGTTCGGGTTTACCTACAAAGAAGCTGATCAAGTCTTACACCTTTATTTCGAAAAAAAATATAATTTAGAAAAAATTAAAAAATTGGGTTTTGTTAACGCACCAAAAATAATTAAACGGACGTTTAATAATCAATTCAAACAGCAGACTCCTTATCATCTATAAAATAAGGCCGAGTAAGAATACTCGGCCTTATTGTTTATTCACCTGCTTTACACCTTTGGTTGTTCTTCTTCTGTGGGAGTCCCCATTGGGACTTCAACTGGAGGAGTTTCAACTGGTGTTTCAACTGGTGCAGCGCCTTGAGGAGCGTCTTGACCAACGCGACTTTCTCTTGGCGGTCTGGCTTCAGAAACGACTAGTTTCCTGCCTTTAAAATCCTGGCCATTTATCGTATCAATGGCTTTTTGAGCTTCCTCTTCAGTCGACATTTCCACAAAACCAAATCCTTTTGACCGTCCGGAATCTCTAAATCGGATAACTGTTGCAGAAACTACATTACCCAAGGTTGAAAAATGAGTTTTCAAATCCTCATCAGTAACTTCGTAAAGTAGATTTCCTACGTAAAGCTTTTTACTCATTTATTATCACCACCCTTCATAAGAAATATAAAACGTTTAAGCGAAGTAAAATTGAATTTGGAAAACTGACTCACAAGAATTTAACTAGCGGAAATATAAAAAATCCCCGAAACAAATAACAGATAAAATTATAACAAAGAAAAGAACTTTGTCAATTACAAGTTAATGAACCCATTGCAAAAACAAAATTTGTTAGGTAGAATACAAAAAAATATGCCACAAGAAGCTTTAAGAATTGCTGAAATTGCTGCAACAGTCGGCCTACCTTTAATTGTGACTGCTTTAATTTGTCTATCCAACAGAAAAAGATTAAAAAATAAATCTCAAGTAAATCACGATAACTCTCCAATTCCTTCGGCACCATTAGGCAGACCGCAAACAGATCTTAAAGATCAGAGACCATTGACAACTAATGTAACACGAAGCGACAAACATACACGAAGTCGTCACGCAAATCCAGGCAACCCTCGTTAATTTTATCTGGTAACTTGAAAGCTTCTGACTTGCTCTAAAAGTTTTTTTGCTTCTGGATCTTCTTCAAAATGGCGCCGCACCGGTTCAATAAGCTGGTCAAGTAATTTGGACAAAGTTGCTTTTAGATCCATCGGGTGGACTTTTTTTTCGGAAAAAGTTTTTTCCAATTCTTCAAAAGTCTTGAATGATAAGTTGCCTCCGAACTTTTCCGGCCTCTCGATTCTTAAATCTTGAATCTTCAATCTTTCAAAAGACTCAAAAATGATATATTTGTAATATTCTAGAATAGGATTCTCTTTGATGTCTCCTTCAAGACAGTAAGCTTTGTTTATTTTCCTGACAATATCCTCTGTCGTGTCAGTCATGAATACGGCTGTATCTGGTTTTGATTTTGACATCTTGACTTCGATTGTCCTCTGTAAAGCGTCTGCTTGAACTGATGCCGGCTTACCCAGACCCATTAACATATGGTGAGAGACGACAACCGGCTTCCAGAATCCGAGCATCGGGCCGACTTCCCTGGCCAGCATATTAACTTTTCTCTGGTCCATTCCCAGCTGGGTGATTTTCGCTTTCAGCATAAAAATATCAGCCACCTGCATGCAGGAATAGATGATATGGGCTCCTGTCAGTTTATCCAAGGACTCTTCCCTCCCCATCATCTCGGCTGTCCTGATAAATCTTTTTAAGGCATTTGATTTTCCCACCTGGACGACCAGCTTCCAGTAGTCGGGATTTTTTGCCATGTCAGATGCCCACAAGAATTCAACTTTTGATAAGTCCATTCCAGACGCTCTCCAGACTTCGATAAAATATTTTCCAACGATTTTAATTTTTTCCAAATCTCCTCCCATCTTATTATTCGCCATAGCATGCCAATCAGCCACCCACATGCGGAACTTTACACCCGCCTTAATCATTTTGTTGACATTAATGGCACGGAGAATCCCCTGGGCGATATGTATCTGTCCTGACGGCTCAAACCCATCGTAGGCTATTAGCTCTTCTCCGCTTTCAAGAAGTTTTTTTAGCTCGTCTTCCTGAATAATTTCTTCTCCAACCTGCTTAATAAGATTTAATCTTTCTTTTGTATCCATAGTTTTATTATACAAATTTATAATTTACTTTAAAGCCTCTTTCAAATCATTAATCAATAGATCTGGATCTTCAACGCCAATAGACAAACGGAAAAAATTATCGTCAATCTTTGAGGACAGAACCATCATTGACCCTGGATGTAAAATAGTTGACTCCACTCCTCCAAAACTTTGAGCAATTTTTATACTTTTAAGCCTTTTTAAAAACATTTTTGCTGTATTTTTTCCGCCAATTGTAAAAGAGATTATTCCCGAAACACCGGGAAAGTTTGTTTTCTTTATTTTTTTATGATTTTTTAAAAAATTAAATATTTTGAAAGCGCTATCCGTTTGTTTCTTCATTCTTATGTCCAAAGTTTTTATACCACGACTAACTAGATGACAATCAAAAGGCGAAAGAACCCACCCCAAAGTTTGCTGATTAAATTTCAACCTTTCAAATAAATCAATATTATTTGTCATGATTGAGCCTCCCAATACATCGTGGTGCCCGGAAATGAACTTAGTCAAACTATGGACAACTAAATCAGCTTCTTCAAGTAAAGGTTTTTGAAAAATCGGCGTACAAATCGTGTTATCTACCGCGACTAGGATATTATTTTTTTTAGCTAACTCGGTGATATTTTTGACATTGATAACATCAAGATTAGGATTAGTTATGTTTTCAAAAAAAATCATCTTCGTTGACGGTCTGATTTTATTTTTGACTTCGTCTATTTTTTTTAAATCAATCAAATCAAACTCCAAACCAAATTTTTTCAAAATTTTATCCAATATTCTGCGTGTCCCCTCATATATCTCACGATGGCACAAAATATGATCGCCTGCTTTGAGAAGCATAAACAGACATGCAATTGCCGAAGAACCAGAAGAAAAAGCCAACGCATGATTGGCCTTTTCAAGATCAGCTAATTCCCTTTCCAAAGCCAGCCGGGTCGGGTCGTCGACCCGGCTGTAGCCCCATTGACTCGGAACATCTTGGGAGAAAGTTGTTGATAAAACAACCGGGCTATTTATCGGTTTTATATTTTTTTTAACTTTCATAATAATTATGAATTTATAACTTTTTCCTGAGGACTACATTGTGTCTTTCACATTCAAGAGGTGGAATATGGCTGTCCTTTCCCCGTCGACTGGCTATTTCTACTATTTCAAACCCATCCTCCTCCCAAGTCCTCTTATGATCTTCAAGTGTCCTGAACCATTCTCCATGACCTTGTTCATCCTCTCCGAAAACTACAAAACTTCGATTCGACTCTATCTCCATTATGAGTCCTCTCAATGATTCCGCATTAATTTCCGGAAAAGCCTCACCTAGCTCTTTTAAATCATAGATATTATTTTTCAGCGCTTCTAATATGTCTTCCCCTAAACTCGCCCTTAAGTCATTAAAATTGATAACTTCTCTTGACTGAGACTCTATTAAAAAATCGCTCGTAGTAATATTGACGATTGATGTCCCACCCGTCTTGAGGATTCTCGAAGCCTCGGCGTCAATCTGCCTATCTATAGTCGGCGGACAACAGTTGCCGATATGATCCCGAAGATTAAAATCTTGGGACGACGTTTCAAGACCGGTAGTCCGAGCATCCCTCAAAAAACATTGGACGTCATCCAATCCTGATGCTTCAATATCGGCAAAAATTCCGTCGCTCAGGTCAACAGCAGTGGTAGAGATTTTTCCACCTCCTAATCCTTTTAAAAGTCTTTGGAAATCTCTAGGTCCTTCCGCTATAGAGATACCAAGCACTGCTACCGATAAATCACAACCATTAATTTCATTGCCCAATCTTTGAACTGAATTCATTCTTGCCAAATGGGCTATATTGACGCCAACTGTCGGCGTTCTGTTTTCCACTTCTTCACTCAAACCAAGTTTTTCAAAAAGGTTTTGGGTATCAATGTAACGATTCGCATCTCTAAACTGATGACCATCGCTGAAACCTTTAATTTTATTTTCCATATTTAAAATAAAAAATTTATAATAAAAAACCCCGCTTTTGGCGGGGTGGGTTAAAGCTAAAAGTTTAGGCAATAAACGGCTCCCCGCCGTAAAGCAGTTCGTAGTAGTAATAACTTGTTTGTCTTATCCAAAAATTTTTGTTTTCCATATATTTATCCTCTCATTCCTCTTAATCTTTCCTCCCTAGCTATAATTTTCGTCCGTTTGGCTTCATCGAGCTGGCCGGGTACTCTATCCATTAGAGCCTCTATTTCATTTATCCTTAACCGTCTGATATTTCTTAACTTCCAGCCTATTATGTCTCCACCTGACAATTTTGGCACTAAAACTTGTTTCGGTGACAGACTGGCCAAAGCCGTCTGGTAAATTTCGCCTTGAGTTCTTTTTCCTTTTGTTTCTACCATATAAAATCACCTCCAAGCCATTAAAAAACCCCGCATCTGCGGGGTTGATGTAATTTATATTTACTTTTCAGCAATCACATTCACCCCCGCCTAAAGCGGAGTAAAAGTAAAAATAAAAGTTTTTGTTGCTCAAATTTTTCATAAGTAATAATTATTATACATCTGAAATTTTTTATTGCAACCGCAAATACTTGACACGGAAAAAAGAGGGAGTATGATTGTAGTAATGAAAAAGCTGATAATTTCTCTCGTCTTGGTTTTTTCCTTCCTGGCTGTAAGACAAGTAACTGCTGATTGGTGGAGCCTCCCGACAATCTCTATCCCGACTATTATCATTAATACACCGACTCCGACTTTGTCGCTTTTAAAACTTGATCCGGGAGTTTTTAAACTAATCACGACTTCAACGCCGACACCAACCAATACCCCGACAGCAACGCCTACCTCAACCCTCACACCTACTCCAACTACAACAGTCGAACCAACCGTTTCCGTTTCGCCGACATCGACAGCTTCGGCAACAACAACAGTCACGCCGACAACCAAACCAGAAGAGAAAAAAACATTGTCTCAAAAAGATATGATTTACGGCGGAACAATTAGCGGATTAGTTCTGGTAGTCCTCTACTTTGCCTGGCCGTCCATCAAGAAGCTCCTCCACGACAAAACTGCCTAATCAAAAACGAAGATTTATTTTTTTTCTGAAGGATTGCGACCTGCTTCTTTATTTTTTGGCTTTATTTCCAAACCCATATCAGCCGCTATTTTAAGCGCTGCAAGAGCCTTAAATGTATATTCGTCTGGTTCGTCTGGGATATGATTAATCGGTCTTAGAGGTTGAACTTCGACTTTTACTTCCTTTTGAACGGGATTAGAAGATCTGAGTTTATTTACAATCGTATGAACAAGAAGGCCTAAGTTAGGTATTTTTATTTTCATTAATTTAATAGTTTAACAACATTATTTTTATTTGCAACTGTAAATATGCCATTGCTTTTTTTTGCTTTTTCAGCCAAAATCAAAATATGCTAATTAATCCTAAACCAGTGATAGTTGAAAACTCCTACATCAAAGATTACGAAAAGTTATATAAAGATTCTATCGAAAACCCGGAAGCATTCTGGGAAAATATCGCCAAGGAATTGAACTGGTTCAAACCCTGGAATAAGGTCCTGGACTGGCAGTATCCTTATGCACGCTGGTTTGTCGGAGGGCAGACAAATATTGTCTATAACGCTCTAGACCGCTGGCTGAAGACAGATGTAGCAGATAAAACCGCTTTAATCTGGGTTTCCCAGGACGGAACCGACAAAAAATACACATATAAACAACTCAACGACGAAGTAAGTAGATTCGCGAATGGTCTTAAATCTCTTGGGGTTAGAAAAGGAGACAAAGTTACAATTTATCTGCCGAGAATTCCTGAACAGTTCATCGCCATGCTCGGCTGCTTAAAAATCGGCGCCGTCCACTCTGTTGTTTATTCTGGTTTCTCAGCCGCCGCTTTGAAAAACCGCGTCGAAGACGCCCAGGCTAAAGTCGTCGTCTGCTCAAACAGCTATCCGTATGGTAAAAAAACTGTCGAATCATTTAAAAATGTTGAGGAAGCATTAAAAGATAATAAAACCGTCGAAAACGTCATTGTCGTCAAACGCCTGGAAACAACTAATATCGTATTTCCAGCAACTAATTTCAAATTTCATTGGTGGCACGAATTGGTGGCTAAACAGGATATCATCTGTTCGACAGAAATAATGGAAGCAACTGACACGGCTTTTATCCTTTATACTTCTGGAACAACCGGTACGCCCAAAGGAATCATTCATGCCCACGGCGGTTACCAAGTGGGAATTTATCTGACTTTAAAGTATGTTTTTGACATTCGACCTGACGATATTTTCTGGTCGACAGCCGACGCCGGCTGGATTACCGGCCACTCATACATCCTCTACTCCCCGCTGATTAACGGAATAACAACTTTTGTCTACGAAGGAACTCCAGACTATCCTGATATCGAAATCTGGTGGAAGCTGATTGAAAAATATAAAGTGACTAAATTTTATACAGCTCCGACTGCCATCCGCGCCCTGATGAAGTTCGGCGAAGAAGCAGTTAAAAAACACGACTTGTCTTCTCTAAAACTTTTAGGGTCAGTCGGCGAACCGATTAACCCTGAAGCCTGGTTATGGTTTTACAAAAATGTCGGACGTGAACAAATACCTATTATGGATACCTGGTGGCAGACGGAAACTGGGATGTTTATGATTACGCCAGTGCCGTCTGCGGGTCTTAAACCAGGCAGCGCCTTCAAGCCTTTTTTCGGCGTGGAAACGGCAATCGTTGATGATAAAGGAAATCCGGTTCCCGTCAATACTCAAGGTTACCTGATTATTAAAAAACCCTGGCCTGCCATGTTCCTCGACGTCTACAACAATCCCGCCCGCTACAAAGAAACTTATTTTGAAAAAATCCCCAACGTGTACTTTGCCGGGGATTCAGCCAAAATAGACGAAGACGGCTACTATTGGATTACCGGACGCAACGACGACGTCATCAAAGTCTCCGGACACCGGCTTGGTTCGGCAGAACTGGAAAGCGCATTTGTATCTAATCCTAAAGTCGCCGAAGCGGCTGTCATTGGAAAACCACACGAAGTCAAAGGTGAATCGATAAAAGCATTTGTCATTCTGAAAGTCGGCGTCGTTCCATCAGACGAACTAAAAGCAGAACTGGTGCAGACTGTCAGAAAATCAATCGGCCCTATAGCCACTCCTGATGAAATCGATTTTGTTGACAAACTTCCCAAGACAAGAAGCGGGAAAATCATGCGGAGAGTCCTTAAAGCAAAAGAGTTGGGACAACCCGTCGGCGACGTATCTACGCTGGAAGACTGACACAACAATCCATATAGGGTATAATTAGCCTTCAATGGCATACGAAGCAATATTAAAAAGGCTTGGATTTATTCCCCGAAGAGTTTCAGCAGAATCCCCTCAACATAAAGAAGAAATCGGGCAGACGTTTTATAGTCTTGTCAGGTCCGTGACGTCGAGATACCCCAGGCTGGTTCTTGATAACCAAAAAGAACTTCCCGAACTTAAACTTCTGGAAGTAGAAAAAAAGATGGTTGGTTTTTTAAATAAAAATACAAGTCCTCAGCAAATAGTGAAAATAATATTTGATAATCCTCCTTCCGTATATGCTACTATGGATGCAGACCCGGAAAATACCTTCATTCCTATAAAACCGCCCCAAAAAATAGTTATAGTTGAACCTCCAAGGCAAGATATAGAAACAGCAGATAGAAAAATAACAATCCCTGGGAATATTGGTGAATTTCAGGCGCAGGCTTTAGCTTTGATAGTAAAGACTTGCCGAAATTATTTAAAGGCTCCAAAAATCCTGGATGGATTCAGTGAAAAAGATATAAACCGGAGAAGTCTTTGGGTCTTAGGTGTTTCGACTGTTCTCCACCAATTGACTATAGACAGTACAAACGAGACAAGATCTCATAAACCAAGATACGATTGGGCGACTTATTTTGAAGATATTTGGAATTATAACCGCTATGCCGGTACGAGAAGAAATGCCGTCTATATGAATCTTCCATTAATCACAATGATGGAGTTTCCGCCAGAAATTAAAGAAAGCGTCAGATTAATTTTAGGAGAACTAGAGCAGACAAAATATATCTTTGCATCAGGAAATGTAGATGAGGCTACAGATATTATCGCCGCAGAATGCGCTAAAGTACTAGCATTATTTAGCAATTAACTACCCAATATTTTCTTAATTCTTCTAAAAAGAACGTTTTGATCATATTTTTCCTTGCTATCCAGTTCAATCGTAGATTTCATATAACTAAAAGCTTCATTCATCACTCTTCTCAAGACGTTAAACTCTACTCCAGAGAATTCTCTTTCATGCATCAATGTCTGCAATAAGCTCGCCGATCTTTGGAGAGATCTTTTTCCGGTAAAAAATTCAATTATCAAAGATTTGAAAGGAGATAGGAACCCTGTATATCCAATAGAAAAAATTTTATTTAGATTTGGAATTCCGTCGGCTTCTTTTTTCATCAAATAAGTTATCATCTGTCTATCAAAGGCTTTTTGAGCAGTTGTAAGAAGATTGTCAAAATCAACGCTGTCAAATCTTCTTTCATTTAATCTGCCTTTCCTGGAAGCATTTTCCACTGTCAAAGAATGTGAACCTAAAGGAATAAATACATCAATTCCTTTAAAATCTAACTGCAGTTCGTTTAGGGATTTTATTCTTTCAAAAACTTCGTTTAATCTGACTTTGTTTGCTCTGGCAAAAGAACTTATGGTTCTTTTCATCCCGATGACAAAAGTACCACCTCTTCTTGCTATTTCGAAATAATTTGAAAGATCCTGTGGGATTAATTCCCTTATTTTTTGGTAAAAAACAAAGATATGATCGTCTGCCTCGGCATAACTATACAGTTCGTTTGTTTCTTTAATAAATTTTAAATCAACGCAGGCAACCTTGTTATAATATGCCATATTTTTTGAAATTTCAGCGAAAGACAGAATTCTTGCCCCGAGTAAATGATCAAATAATCTTTTTTCCAAATAGCCTAAAACTTCGGCTCTTTGAGATTGACTAAATTCATCACTTTCAAGCAGCGCTCTGATTTCTATTGCAATTCCAAGATTGGAAAATCTTTCTGACAAAAATTGCAGTTTTTCCTCAACTGTTGTAAGACCTTCCTGATATAGTTCTTCTGCTGCTTTTCTTGAATCCATTTTGCCGAAGTTTGCCAACCGCGACTTGACAAGCTGCTCTTTATTTAAAATCAGTCCTTTTTTAATAAAATCGTCAAAAATCTCCCTACTTCCTGGTTCTTCAGGCCTATCAATAATTTCAATTCCATGACCGTTTTCTTTTTCTTTTAAAGAAATCGGCTGTTTAACAATCGGGTCTGTTCCGGAAATTCCTTTTTTGTAGTAACCTTCGACTTTGTCTTTTTTGTACCTCTGTTCTATATATTCTGCCAATTTTTCTGACAATTCCCTAGTTAACCCCTGGCCTCTAAGAGAAACAACGAACTCGTCGCCTCCGTATCTTCCTGCTTCAATAATAAGATCAGTCGTTTTTAGTTTTTCCTGTTCGATAAATGCAAAAACAGCCTGATTTAATTCTTTTGCCGCCCTGGCGATAACAAGGTCGCCGCTTCCCGACAGATTCGCAAAATACATATTGGCCAAATCAAACATTAAAAAACTAAGCCTTCCATTAGGATTTTTTTCCAAATAATCTATACTGTCGGCTATTATTGCATTACGATTTTTCATCAAAACGGCTTCTTCTGAAATTAAACCGTCGAAGTTAAATACTGTCTTTCGATTAAGACCTCGATCATAGTCTATTAATTTAGTAAGATTTTTTCTAATTTGATCATAGCTCATCCGCGGTTCCAATTTTCTTGACGCCGGTTCATTCATATATTATTTGACTCTCAAATCTGGTAATTTATTACTATGGATGTAAATAATCTGGAAAAACTCTGCAAACTCATCCGCTACGATATTCTCACCTCAACGACCGAAGCCGGCAGCGGCCACCCGACGTCTTCCCTTTCGGCAGTCGAACTGATGACGACTCTCTTTTTCGGCGGATTTTATCATTTTGATTTAAAAAATCCGAAAAATCTCAGCAACGACAGGGTGATTTTTTCCAAAGGTCATGCTTCTCCTCTTCTTTACTCATTGTATCACGCCGCCGGAGTTGTCGACACCAAAAAATTGATGACTTTGAGAAAATTCCAGAGTGAATTGGAAGGACACCCGACCCCGAGATTTACCTATGCCGATGTTGCCACTGGAAGTCTGGGGCAGGGATTATCAGTAGGAATAGGAATGGCACTAGGATTAAAATTAAGGTTTAAAAACCCGCCAAAAATCTGGGTTTTGTTGGGCGACAGCGAAATGGCTGAAGGTCAGGTTTGGGAAGCAATGGAGATCGCTTCGCACTATAAACTGAATAACTTGATTGCTTTTGTCGACGTCAACCGCCTCGGCCAGTACGGACAGACTCTGGCCGGCTGGGACCTCCAATATTACGCCAAAAAAGCCGAGGCATTCGGCTGGGAAGCGATTGTCATCGAAGACGGACACGACCTGAAACAGGTTTATTCTGCACTGGAAAAAGCTTCCGACCAAACGATAAAAAAACCCAAAATGATTGTTGCCAAAACAGTCAAAGGCAAAGGAGTTTCTTTTATAGAAAACAAAGACGGCTGGCACGGCAAACCGCTTGATAAAGAAGAATTAGCAAAGGCTTTGAAAGAATTAGGTCAAATTGATTTGAGCATTCGCGGAAAAATAGCTACACCAGAATTAGCGGGTGTTGAGGGTTTAGGGATCCCGACGGCGCGCAGTCGAGGGGTATTGTTCGAAGCGAGCACCGATGGGAAAAAACCCGATACAGGCCCCGTAGATAAACCAATTGCTACCCGCGAAGCCTATGGCGATGCCCTTGTTGAACTCGGTGAGAAAAACCCAGACATCGTCGTCCTTGATGGAGAAATTGCCAACTCCACTTACCAAAATAAATTCGCAAAGAAATTTCCTGAAAGATTTTTTCAGATGTTCATTGCCGAACAAAACATGGTTTCTGTCGCTTTGGGCTTTTCAAAAGTCAGCTTTATTCCTTTTGTTTCCACGTTCGCCGCTTTTTTGACAAGGAGTTTTGATCAAATCAGGATGGCCCAGTATTCTCAAGCTGATTTAAAAATCGTCGGCTCACACGCCGGAGTCTCAATCGGACAAGACGGACCATCGCAGATGGGCCTTGAAGATATTGCCATGATGAGATCCATATTAAAAAGCACCATCCTCTACCCGGCTGACGGAGTATCCAGCCGCAAACTGACGGAATTAATTTCTGACAAACAAGGAATTTTTTATCTTCGCACGGCCCGCTTAAAAACGCCAATAATATATGATGAAACCGAAAGATTCAAAATTGGAGGATTAAAGATTCATGAATCTAAAATCCTAAATCATAAATCAAAAGCATTAATAATCGCTTCGGGAATAACCTTGCATGAAGCTTTAAAAGCTCAAAAAGAACTGGAAAAAGAGAAGATACAAACAGTTGTCATCGATCTTTACTCTGTCAAGCCTTTGGATGCCGAAACAATAAAAGAACTCGCATCTAAATATGCCCATATCATTGTTGTCGAAGACCATTATCCTGACGGCGGCATCGGCGACGCTATTGCTTCCCTGGGTATTAAATTCAAGCACCTTGCGGTCAGTAAGCTGCCTTTTTCCGGCTCGCCCGAAGAACTATTACATTATGAAGAAATCGACTCCGAAGCCATCGTTAAAGCCGTACAATCTTTTTAACTATCCTTATCCCCACTAATACAAAAAACGACACGAATAGGAATTCCAAATAAACTAAAGGTGAAACTTGATTAACTTTAAAAATACCCGCAGAAAAAGGATGGCTTAAAATAATTAGCTGCAAAATCAAGGGAACGCTGAAAGCGAGAATAAAAAGCGGCGACATTAAGTGGGCCAGATTTTGGTGGATGTGACGGTGGCTCAACCAAAGGTCTATAAAAACAAAGGATTGAATCAGCGTTAAGACTGAAAATGCCGCGGTCGGACCCAGACTCTTTGAAAAAATAAAAAAGGAACTAATTACTAAAACGGCGCCTACTGCGCCTACTGCGCCAATAAATATCTGGTCTCGCTCCTTCAATAAAACCATTTCTTTTTCCGGAGTAATTCCCATGACATTGGGGTCGCGGGGGGAAAATGACAGCATTAGAGCCGGCAGGCCGTCCGTAACAAGATTAATATATAAAAGCTGTATTGGGTAAAAAAGCGTCGGCAAACCCAAGATTAAACCGATAACTAAAGCCAGAGCTTCGGAAACGTTGCACGATAAAAGATATTTAATGGCATTTTTAATATTGTTTATAATCCCCCGCCCCTCTTCAATGGCAACTACAATAGTGGCAAAATTGTCGTCGGTGATGACCATGTCGGCTGTCTCGCGGGCGACATCGGTGCCGACTTCACCCATGGCTACGCCGACGTCTGCCTGCTTCAAGGCAATGGCGTCGTTGACGCCGTCGCCTGTGACAGCAACAATTTCACCTAACTGCTGGTAAAGTTTAACGATGCGGTTTTTTTGGAAGGGATTTGTCCGGGCAAAAACTTTGACACGCGGCAGTAAATTAAGCAACTGATTATCGGTATATTCTTCGAGCTGTTCGCCAGTCAAAATTTCATCGCCTTCGGTTATCAAGCCGGCGCCGACAGCAATCGCTTCGGCGGTTTTCTCGTTGTCTCCGGTAATCATTACTACTTTTATTCCGGCTGATTTAGTCTTGGCAACGGCCTCTTTGACTTCCGGCCGGGGTGCATCGTGGATGGCAACCATACCCAAAAACGTTGACCCGGTAGAAAAAGCCAATACCCGTAATCCTTTTTCCGCCCAATCAGAAACCTGTTTTTCAATTTTTTTTCTCTCTTCTTTTGTTAACTTACATACATTAATAATCGATTCGGGTGCTCCTTTGGAAAAATGTATTTTTGATTTTTGATTTTTGATTTTTGACTTAACTATTACTGTCATCATTTTTGTAACGCTGTCGAAGGGTTTTTCTTCTATGAGCTGCCATTTTTTTCTTTCTTCTTCAATGTTTAGGCCGTTTTGCTGGGCAAAATATAGTAAGGCTCCCTCTGTGGGATCGCCGAGAACATCCCAAGAGCCGTGGTCGTGGACATAAACAAGCGACGCAGTGGAACAGAGAATGCCGTTTAAAATTAACAACTCTTTTGTTTTATCATCTGCGGATATTTCTTTTACCTGCATTTTATTTGTCGTCAGCGTCCCTGTCTTGTCAGTAGCTATTAAGGTAATGCTTCCTAAAGCTTCAATAGCCGAGAGGCGGCGGACAATGGCTTTTTTAGCCGCCATCCTTTTCATACCGATTGCCAGAGTGATTGTCATAACAGCCGGCAGGCCTTCGGGGACAACGGCGACCGCCAAAGATACAGCCAGCAAAAAAGCCGGAAAATATCCCGAACCTTCAAGAAGCGAAATGGCAAAAACAATTACTGACAATAAAATACCGCCGATACCGATAAACCTCGTCAGATCGCCCAATTTCTTTTGAAGAGGGGTTGCACCTTCTTTAATTGATGATAAATTTTTTGCAATCGCGCCGAATTTGGTTTGGTCGCCTGTCTCAACCACTTTGACAATCCCGCGGCCACGGGCGACAATTGTCCCGGAATAAACTGCCTCCGATTCTTTTTTGGCAACCGACAGCGACTCGCCTGTCAATGCAGACTCATTTATCTCTAAATTTATTGTTTCGACGACTTCACCGTCGGCAGGCACCTTTACTCCTTCTTCAAGATAAACAATGTCGCCTTTGACCAAAAATTTGCTATCAATTTCTATCTGTTTTCCTTCCCTGATAACTCTCACTTTGGTGACGGTCATTTTCTTTAAAGCTTTTAAGGATTCTTCTGCTTTTGCTTCCTGATAAAGGCCGAAAAATGCATTGAGAATGACAATGGAAATTATCAGCGAACCGTCAACCATCTCACCCAAAAAAAGGGAGAAAACTGCCGCACCCAACAACAAAACTGTCAAAAAGTTATTAAACTGTTCAAAAAAATTCAGAAGAATATTCTTTTTGGGAGGCTCAGAAATAAGATTATAACCGTATTGTTTTAGAAAATCACTTGCTTGTTGATTTGTTAATCCTTTCATAGGCTTCTTCCATGGTACTTAAAATGTCTTCGACGATTTTTTCGGCTTCATTAAATGTAATTGCTTTTATATTATGGGGAAAGTAATGGAATATTTGATTTCGCCCAACCCGCCAGACATTCCAAATCCTCTCTGCCAGCTCCACATTGACTTTTTCTTCAACTTTTTTGTATAATGACCGGTCTCCCAGTTTGCCAATCAAATTGGGCGACATAAGCTTACCCAAGCGTAGATGGTCGGAAATATAATCAAGGTGGCTTATTAATCCGACATCTTTAAACAGCTGCTTTAAGAATCCTTCGTAAGCTTTAGCAAAAGGAAAAACCAAAAAAGAATAGTCTTTAAACTGGTATGCCTGATCTTTAATGATGTCGTTCATCAGGTACTGGCCTTCTTTTATCAGATCTTTCTGATTTTGGCTCAAATATTGCCAAAAATCGCTCGTCCGTAAAATCAATCTGTTAAGTTTGTCCATATATTTTGTCCATATATAATGTATATATTACATAATAACAAAATTTTGATATAATTTTTCCATGAAAAGGATCTATCAACTGATTGAAAAAAATCTGTTTGAAAAAATCTTTTTATCCAACAAGCCAGGCAAGATCAAAGGCCCTTTGCCGATAATCACCATCTCCAGGGAAATGGGCTCAGGCGGCAAGCCGATTGCCAATCTGGTTGCAAAAAGGCTGCAGGGGCAATGGAAGGTCTACGACCAGGAAATTATCGATGAAATCGCCAAAGAATCCCATCTGGAAAAAAAACTGATAAAATCCATCGACGAAAAAAGGCTGCCCCTGGCAGAAGAATTGGTGGCAGAAATTTTTGGCCGCCGGTTTTTGAATCTATCCGGATATTATAAACACCTGGTTAAAGTTCTGTCCTTGATCGGCCAACGCGGTTATGCGATCATATTGGGACGCGGCGCCAACTTTATATTTCCCCATGCCTTAAAAATCAGAATTATCGCCGACATGAATCAAAGAATTACTTGGGAAATTACAAACGAGAATATTTCCCGTACCGAAGCAGTGAGAAGAATAGAAGATTCTGACGAAGAACGCCGGATGTTTGTCCAAACCTTATTCAACCACGACCACAAAAAAGCCCACCATTACGACATGGTTATCCGCACCGGTCCAAACCTAACTATAGAAGATGCTACGGATATGATTATCGAGCTTGCCAAAAGAAGATTCAAGATTTAAGATTCATGAATCTTAAATCTTTATTCTTGAATCCTTAGCTTTATGGAAGGACTCATCGTTGACTTAAGATAAGCTTTTTGGATATTCTTGATTGCGACTGATTCGATGAATTTTTCTGCATTGGCGACTAAATTCTTTTCTTCAAAAGATATTTTTCCGATCATTTGATGAATCAAGGGAGCCTTGGGTTCGGTCTTCCATTTAAGCATTCCCTTGGAAAATTTTTTGACGATTTCTTCGGGGTTCGGGGAAATTGTGCCGGCTTTTGGATTGGGCATCAGGCCTTTTGGACCCAAAACTTTGGCAAACTTTGCCAGGCGCGGCATAAAAGAAGGATGCGTAACAAGGATGTCAAAATCGAGCTTGCCTTTCTCAATATCGGCCAAAATTTTATCATCGACCACGGCGACCTTAACGATTTTACCCGTTGTATAAGGCAGATCGACCTCACCTTTCAGCCCGGTCTCCAAAACGACAAAGTGAAGTTCAACGCTCTCATCAATCTTAGAAGATTTTATCTTTTTTAAGAGAGCCACCGCTTCTTTGAGCGAATAAGTTTTAGCTTTATCGACGAGTTTATTTGCTTCTTCATACCGTTTGCCGCGGGATTTAACCTTTGCTACTGCTTTTTTAGCAGATTTGACTGGTTTTGAAGGCTCTTTTACAACGGTTTTTTCAACGGCTTCCGGCTCTACTTTCTTTTTGGCAATCTTTTTTTGAGCGGCTTTTTCCTTCTGCTCTTTTTTTTGCTTTTCCTCTACTTCTTCGTTTCCTAAAACCCTAGTTCTAATTTTTCCCATATTCAATCAATTTTCAATTTTTAATTTTCATTGAATTTTCAATGATTCAATTTTCAAAAAAAGCGAAGATACCTTTTTGAGACAATCGCCTGGGCCCCTTTGGGTGAGGCGGTCGAAAAAAGCGTATCGAGCTTTTTTACTGTTCAACATCAATTCCCATACTCCTTGCTGTCCCGGCAACAATTTTTTTGGCTGCCTCGACGTCATTGGCATTTAAGTCGGGTAGTTTTTCTTTGGCAATTTCCTCCAACTGAACTTTTGTCAATTTTCCAACTTTTTCCGTGTTTGGTTTGCCGGAACCTTTTGCTAAGGATAATTTTTTCTTAATCATGGCGGCCACCGGCGGCAGCTTGGTGATAAAGGTGAAACTGCGGTCTTCAAAGACGGTAATGACCGCGGGAATAACCTGTCCTTTCATTTTTGACGTCCGTGCATTATATTCCTTAATGAAATCCATGATTGGAATACCGTGCTGACCCAAAGCCGGTCCGACTGGAGGAGCTGGCGTCGCTTCTCCGGCAGGGAGATTTAATTTAACAATAGTTTTAACTTTTTTTGCCATATTATAATTTTGTCACTTGTAAAAAATCCAGTTCAACTGGTGTTTCCCGGTCAAAAATAGAAACCAATACTTTAACTTTTCCTCTTTCTTCGTCTATCGCCTCAACTGTACCCAAAAAGTCGGCAAACGGCCCTTCGGTTATCTTGACTGCTTCTCCTACGGAGAACTTAGTCTTAAACTTAGGCTGTTCCTGTTCGACGAACTTCATAATGGCGTCGACCTCTTTTTCAGAAATTGCCGTCGGCTTTAAACCGGCGCCGACAAATCCGGTCACGCCTTCTGTAGTCCTGACAACCAGCCAGGAATCATCGTTAAGGATCATCTTAACCAGAATATATCCTGGAAAAACTTTTTCTGTTGCTTTGGTTTTTTTGCCTTTTTTGACAACGACGATCTCCCGGGTGGGGATGACGACGCTGAAAATCTTGTCTTCAACTCCGAGTGATTTGATCCTCTGCTCCAACGCCTGTTTTACGCGCTGTTCATAGCCCGTTTGGATATGAATGACGTACCACTTGGCAGCTGATCCTACTACTTGGGTAACTTTTTCAACCTCTTTTTTCTCTTCAGTAATCTGTTTTTGATCCATAAATTAAGGTAGTTTATCTGAATTTAGTAATAAACTCCAATCCTTTTGCCAACAAAATGTCTATTATACCCACATAAAGTCCAATTATCAAGGAAACACCAAGGACGACTGCTGTCAGTCTGATTGTTTGCTGCCGCGACGGCCAGTTGACCTTTTTCAATTCGTCAACTATTTCTGTTCCAAAGTTGGGCTGTGCTTGTACATTTGCCATTTGAATATTTTAGCACAAATAAATAAATTTGTTATATTTAAACTATGTCCAGAGAAATTATCCATTCTGTCATTTTAATCATCGCCATCGTCCTGGGATTTGTTTTCCCAAGGACCAGCCTCGCCAACTACGACTTCCAGATCACCGCTTTTCTTTTTCTCATCCTTTATCTGGCCAAAAAATTCTTTATTGTCAAGAGCTCTCCTTCGCGCTTAATCGAGTCAGTTGTTTTTACTTTGATAATAATCAGCATCGTCAACACGACCGGCGGGGTCTCGTCTCCTTTTTTCTTTTTGATATATTTTCTCCTCTTTTCTTTATCGCTCCTTCTTGAACCTTTGATTTCCGTAACCACGACCATCGCCTTGATAGTTTTTTACCTCCTCTCCCTTCCCCAAAACCAGGACGTCAAAACTCTCCTTCCTATTATTTCCCTGGCTTTCATCACGCCTTTTGCCTTGTTTTTAGGCAGCGAACACAGGAAAAACGAGAAGTTTAAAATTAAAAACGAGAAACTCCAGGCAGATGCTTTTCTTTTTGTCTCGCTTCTCTTGAAAAATCATTTGAAAAACATCAAAGAGGCAGTGGAAAACTTCGTCGGCGACCACGAACTGGACATTATCAAAAAATCTGCCGACAGAATGGAAAAGCTCATAGAAAAATTTGAGAAAAATTGAATGAAAACTTTTTACTTTTTATTAGTTGTATTTTTGACTTTTGGTAAAGTTCTTGCCGTTGACATGGAATCGGCCCGCTTCCAGATCAAATCAGCCAATGTCAATTCAGCGGCCGGTGATAAATCATCTGAAGGATATAAACTTTCCGACACAATCGGCCAGCTGGCGGCCGGCGAGTTTTCTTCGACCGGTTATGTCGTCAAGGCGGGCTTTCAATACATTCATTCTATTATTCCATTTCGTTTTTCCGTCTCAAATATTAATGTCGCACTTGGCACTTTAACACCCAATATTCCGTCGACTGCAACAACCAACCTGACGGTTTACTTCGGAAGCGCAGGCCAGTATCAGGTCACCGCCATTGAGGAAGGCGCCCTAAAAACGCTTTCGGGCAACGCCATACCCGATACGAGCTGCAACGGAGGCATTGACACCTGCAGCGAGTCTGTGGCAAAAACCTGGAGCTCTTCAACTGCCTATGGCTTTGGTTATAATATGAACGGCGATGATATCCCAACAGACTTTATCAGCACTGCCTACTTCCGCCCTTTCCCCGACAGGACTGCCGCCGAATCTCCGGCCGTTGTCATGACTAGCATCAATGTCGGCAAAAACCGCCAGTCAACCATGACTTTTAAAGCTAATGTTTCCCCTATTCAAGAAGCCGGTAGCTACCAAACCGTTATTAATTTCGTGGCAACACCTTCATTTTAATGATGAAATAAACAAATGAAAAATAAACAAATCAATTTCAAATTCATTTTCCAAATATTTATTTATTTAATTATTTTTTTATTTATCCATTCTGCAACTGTCAAGGCCCAGCAGGTCTCTTTATCGATTTCTCCGCCTATCCTCGAACTGGTGATTAAACCGGGAAAATCTATTATGGTCGCCTACCGGGTGGAGAATTTCGGCGACCCGGTTATACTGACCGCCAAGCTTCTTAATTTCGAGCCACGAGACATCTTGGGTAATATTAGGATTAAAAATGAATTCAGCGGCCCGATCAGATTCAGCCTTGACAACGCCGATCAAGAACTTGAACGTCCGTTTTTTTTAAAAACTGGCGGCTCCCAACAACTTCTTTTGCGGATACGCGCGCCCGAAGGAGCTCCGGAAGGTGATTATTATTACTCCCTTCTGGCCGAAGCCGCGCCGCCCAATGGATTGGAAGGTGTTGCCAGTACACGGGCCCGGGCGACTATTGGCAGCAATATTCTGATAACAGTAACTGAAAATGGCCTTGTTGAAGTAAAACCAAAAGTGGTTCTTTTTGATGTTTTGAACAAGTTGAGAATTTTTGACAGCTTTGACAAAATTCCTTTGCTTTTTATCGTCGAGAATAAAGGAAGAAATATGATCAAACCCGAAGGGAAAATCACTCTTTCAGGAAATTTTGGCGAGCAGATAAAATATGACGTCATTCCTAAAAATATCCTATCTCAATCGGAAAGGTTGATTGAGGCTAGCCCGTCGGCGCAAACTACTTTTGAAGAAAAACCAATCAGCCTTCTTTTGTCGGGATTTTTCATCGGCTTTTATCGGCTTTCCACCCAACTTACCTTTGGCGAGAATTCTCCGACGGTTTTCAGCGCTACCAGCTTCTTTGCCTTTCCAATTAAGCTCACACTGGGAATAATCTTTGTCCTGATAATAACGGTTATCATCGTAAAAAGATTTTCTCATGATGATGAAGATTGATTGTCTATTGGAAGAGACTTCTTTTTAATATAATCCGCATTGTGTTTTTTGTAGCAGATAGTCTATAGACTCCCATGAGACTAATTGTTCTAATTAGTCTCATGGGTCAAATAAGTCTTGTCAAAAAACTCAAAAAATACCGAGGAGAGATGATTATTTTAACAGTCGCCTTTATAATCGGACTCGCATCTACAATAGTTTATCTAGGTAGTAATAGTGAAGAATCTGAAAATTTTAAAGAAGTTCCTCAGTCTACTAGCAATCCGTCAAAAATTCTCGTCGATGTTTCCGGTAGTGTCAACAAACCAGACCTTTACGAAGCCTCAAATTATACACGCTTAAAAGAGATTATTAAAAAAGCCGGCGGACTCTCAGAAACAGCAGACAAAAATTTCTTCGGTCGAAATTTTAATTTGGCGAGGATAATCAACGACCAGGAAAAAATTTATATTCCTTCTGTTTGGGAAGTCAGCAATGGCTATTTTATTGAAAGTCAACAGACGTTAAATTACTCCTCGCCCGCCGAAATCCCACTTACTGGAACGAGGGAGGGTTTAGTTAACATTAATAAAGCCTCTCTTGAAGAACTAGATAAACTTCCCGGTGTCGGAAAAATTATTGGACAAAAAATAATTGAGGCTAGACCTTTTAAGGCTCTACAAGAACTTATAGATAAGAAGGTCGTCGGCAAAAACGTCTATGAAAACCTCAAAGATTTAATACAGATTTAATAAAATGATTAATTCTTCTGTTTTTTCGTCAGTCATAAATAGTTATTTACCAGAACCTCACGGATCGCTTTTAAACGGAATTATTTTTGGCATCAGTCTAAAAACAACTAAAGCCTTCTATAATGAGCTAAAGGTTGTCGGTTTACTCCATATAGTTGTCCTGTCCGGAATGAACATTACCATTTTAGCTGCCATTGTTGAGTCTATAACTAGTTCTTTTAGCAAACGATTGTCTATTCTGATAACGATACTAACCGTAATTTTGTTTATTTTATTTGTCGGGCCGGAAGCCCCAGTTATCAGAGCGGGAGTTATGGGTATCTTAACGCTCGTAGCTATTTTATTTGGCAGACGAAATATCGCCTTATACGGTTTATTGTTGTCTTTAGTTTTTATTGCTCTATTTTTTCCAGACTGGATTGATAGTGTTTCTCTTAAGCTTTCTTATGGTGCCACTCTCGGTATTATTTTTTTCGGGACAACCATGTCTAAAAATCCTGTTTGGAAAGATTTTAAAACAACTCTTGCCGCGCAAGTCTTTACCGTACCGATTATTTTCTTCTATTTTAAACAGGTTTCCTTGATTGCTCCTCTTTCCAACCTTCTAGTGTCGCCAATCATACCTCCCTTGATGATTTTTGGATTCCTGACAGCTATCTTGGGCCGGATTAATTATTTTTTGGGGTTATTACCCGCTTATATCTGCTACGGCCTCCTCGCTTATATGGTTTGGGTTATCGAATGGCTCTCTAAACTACCATATATTTTTTTCCAGTTCAAATAAAGAAATGAATCAAGGGCCGGTGACAAAAAAAGCTTTATTTATCTCTTTTGTTTTCAGCCTTGTAATAGTCTTCTTTTTATTTGTCTCTGAAACCAACAACAGAGATACGAAGATTGTCTTCTGCGATGTCGGCCAGGGGGACGCTGCTTATATCCGAATCAAAAATAAAATAGACATCCTTGTTGATGCAGGACCTGACAAGAAAATTTTAAACTGCCTAGGTAGACATATGCCTTTCTGGGATAGAAAAATTGAGCTAGCGATTCTTAGCCACCCGAATTTCGATCACTATGGAGGTTTCTTCGACATTATAGATCGCTATCACATAGACAGGTTTATAACCATTAAGACTGTTATGATTAGTAAAACTTACACAAAACTTGTTGATAAAATAAACGCCAAGGAAATTCCTTTATTATATAAATCTTCTGGAAATAATGTTGCTTTTAATAACAGCCGGTTTAGCTTTTTATGGCCTCCTATTAATTTAAAATCCTACGACGACAATGATTTTTCCCTGGTGTTTATTTTTGATGAAAATGGTTTTAGAACGTTATTTACAGGCGACGCCACACCATATGTAATGAATAGATTGTCGGATACTCCTTTGGCAAAAATAAACATCCTCAAAATCCCCCATCATGGCTCAAAAAACGGACTGACTGAAAGTTTTTTACAATTAGCAGACCCTCAAGTTGCAGTGATAAGTGTCGCCAAAAACAACTCTTACGGGCATCCTAGCAAAGAAGTTTTAGATATTCTCAGGGCCCAAAATATTAAAATTAAACGGACGGACAAAGACGGCGACGTTGTTTTTAACTTAAAAGAATCGCCTTGATTTCCCGGAAGATATTCCAGCCTTCAAACCCAATCCAGCTATCGCCGACTAATTCCTTGGGAAGCCCCGGATCTTGACGGAGAACGTCAATATAATAAGATATGACTTTTTTGAATTTATCCAGTTTTTCCTCGCTTGAAGATAAAACGTCGTGCCATTTCTTGAAAAGCTCTCTATACTGCTTATCGAGATTGGTCTTCCCCCAGACCTTTTCAATTAAAATCGTCCGGTCGCCGAAAGTATGATCAGCTTCAAAAGCCTGGATAAATTTTTCTTCTTCCTTCTGGTCGGTCAAAGATTTTAAGTTAGGGATAATAGGATGAGGCGTCAACCAGAATGAACGGTGCCACGGGCCCAATCCCCAACCCTGCATTTCGCGCCGCAAACGGTCGCGAATTTCCCGCTTTTTTTCTGGGATTTCATAGGAAATCACGCGCCATTTACCGTCCCATTTTTCTTTTAAGAATCTAAAAGAAGGAAATTCCAAAGACAGAGAATTAAAGCCTTTTTCAGTCAGTAGATAATGATTTTCCTTATCCCCTTTTGCAATCAAACCTTCTTTTATTAATCCTGATAGTGTCCCCCGGGTTTTTTGGTTTAAAGTAAGGTCAAAAACTTTTTGGATCTTATCGTCAAGAGCTGTATCAGAAAAATCAACGCCCGACGTCATAAATAATGAAAGTAAAATCTTCGTCCGTCTTTCTTTAACTCCCATATAAGATACAATTTAACAGACGAAAAAATATCTGTCAAGAGGTAAAACTGTATCAGCCTATACTCTTGACATATATGTATATTTATACTAATAATTAATGTAAGAATGAAAAAAATCTTCTATTTTCTATTAATTTTTGTATTGGCTACTTATCTTTTTTTGGTAATAATCCCCCAACAGTCAAAACTTGATTCGGCAAATTTTACCAATGCTTCCGATACTTTAAGCAATTCCCGCCTGTCTTACCGGGCTGGAGTCGCTACCGGCTCCTCTGGCTCTTCGGTCGTCACCATTGATTCTTCCGGCAACCCTGACAATAATACCAATCACCTTTTCCCCAAAGACGTCGTCTGTTTTACTGACACCGGATTAAATGGCTGCATCGGAAGCACTACTTATACTGTCGCTAACGTGGTTAATTCAACTACATTTAACATCTCTCCTCCTCTGGCCAACGCCCTTGACACATCAGGCTTTGTAATTGCCACTCAATCAGCGATCCACACGGTTTCTTTTACTTTAGCCAACGCTGTACCGTCAAACGGAGATATTTTTATTACTGTCCCCGCTGTTGACGCTAATACGATTACCAATGACGGATTTCCCGACCCGGCAGACGATAGCACTTTAGCAGCCGCTAACGGATTTGACCTGAACACCCTGGGAACAACTAATATTTCTGTAGGTTCAAGCGGTTGTGCTAATAACTGGACAGTAGCCAACGTCTCCCAAGGTTCAGCTGTAGCCGACCACACGATAAGAATTGACCGTTCTGTTGACTCTTGTGCAGCTGCATCTGTAATTACCGTGACGATTGGAGACGGAAGCAAAAAATTTATCAATCCGGCCCCGGCAAATTCATCGCTACGCACCCAGGGAGTTGCCGATACTTATTCTATTAACCTAAAAACCAGAGACGGTTCAGACAACACTCTTGACCAAAACAACATAAAAGTAGCTGTCATCGAAAGCGTTCTCGTATCGGCAACTGTCCAGGAAGCCCTATCATTAACGGTTGCCGGTGTCAGTTCAACCACTGCCGCCTGTGGTCAAACTACCGACGTAACCACAACGGCAATGTCAGTTCCCTGGGGGACGATTGTCAATTATGCAACTTTCCAAGAAGCCGCCCAAACCGTCCTGGTTTCGACAAACGCCGCTTCGGGTTATACAGTCAAAATCGACGAAAACGATCAGATGGGTAGAGACGGCATCACCTGTACCGGTGCCGGCGCCGGAGAAGCCAATAACTGTGTCCAGGATACCACCTGTAATGGTACTGGTTGCACTGAATCATCTTCACAGGACTGGACAAGCACTGCTTATTATGGCCTGGGTTTTTCATTAGCCAATATTTCCGGAACCGACGCTTCTTTTGCATATAATGAGTCAGCGAGGACATTTTCCAGCCGCCAGTTTGCCGACCAGGAAGCATCAGAAACAAAACAAAATATTATGTCAAAAGGCACTCCGACAGCTTCTTCTCAAGTCTATGTCTGTTATCGATTAAATGTATCAAGCACTCAACCAGCCGGATATTATTTTAATAAAGTAAGATATACAGCCACGGCAACATTTTAAAAAATTAAAAAGTCAAAAATGAAAATTCAAAATTACAAGCCAAAACTCAAAAGTTTTCTCAATACTTTTAACTTTTTAGTTGTGTTTTTGACTTTTGCCTTTTTACTTTTGACTTTATCGGCTAAAGTTTCCGCACAAGAAACTCTACCTTTAATGGTTATGCCGGCAAGGATAGAACTGGAAGTCTCGCCTGGTGAAAAAACCGCCGTCACCATAAACTTTTTTAATAAGTCGAGCGATCCTATCTCCGGATTCTTTAAAATTGCCGACTTTCTCGTCTTAGACAAAAAAGGCACGCCAGTAATAGTTGATAACTTCAGTCAGTCACAGCCGCGTTTTTCAGCTTCATCATGGATGACTTCGACGATGGACCGGGCAACTCTGCCAGCTAACGAAAGGGTTTCTTTTCAGGCAAATATCAACGTTCCGTTTGACGCCCACCCGGGCGGCAGATATGTTGCTATTTATTTTGAGCCGGCCAGTGCTACTTTACAATCTAGCGGAAACACGCAGGAAGCTGGTACGGGTGTCTCTCCAAGAATCGCCGGTTTAATATATTTGAAAGTTAAAGGCGACATCAATGAAAAAGCTTTGGTCTCAAGATTCTTCACCCAGTCTTTCCTTGAATACGGGCCGATCAAAGTCGAAACCGACGTCCTCAACCGCGGAGACCTCCATATCAGGCCGAGGGGAATTGTCAATCTAACCGATATGTTCAATGTTTTGGTCGATCAACAGCGATTTGACGAACAAAACATCTTCCCTGACACGGCCAGGTCGTTTGAGAATGAGCTGGGGTCAAAGTGGCTGATCGGGCGGTATAAAATCAACCTTGACTTATCTTATGGAGAAAAAGGCCAGGCCTTGAGCGCTTCAACTTATATCTGGATGTTTCCTTGGCGAGTAGCCTTAGTCGTAGTCCTGGCTTTGATAATCTTCTACTTACTGGGTTCCAACCTTTACAAATCCTTAGTTATCAAAGAAACCTCACTTGAAGATGAATTGAAATCGGAAAAAGAAGAAATCGAGCGGTTAAAACAACAGCTGCGTAAACGTGACTAAAATGAGAAAAAAACCTTTGCTCGTCTTTTTATTCATTTTTTTTCTTATCCCCTTCCAGTTAGGGTATTTATATCTAAAAACAGATAACCCGGGCAACGTCGCCGGAATAAAAACCAGCTCGATCCAACCTGCAGATACGGTCAACTCACTTTTTATCGGCGAATTCCGCTTTACCCTTTTTGGTTATACTTCGCCATCAGCTTTGGTCAATTTGGTCGGGCAAGGAATTGCCGACCAAACCTATGCCGACAAGACTGGTTATTTTGAATTTACGAACCGTTTCCTGCCTCTTTCACCCCACGAGGCTTGCTTAAGCGCCCAAGACCAATTTGGCAGGGTTTCGACGCCGACCTGCCTGCCTCCTTTTCCTACCCAGGCTAGTGTAGTTATCGGCCCAGTGATAATCCCGCCGACTGTTTCCTTCGATAAACCCGATTACTTTGTCGGCGACGAAGCCATCTTAACCGGACAAACTCTACCTGAATCTCCCATTAATCTATCTATGTTTACCAAGGCCTCGAAGTTTCCCAATCTATCCCTGGTAAAAAATGTCGAGGCTTTTGGCCTGCCAAAAATAAGCAGCCTGTCAGACGATAAAGGCAACTTTTCTTTTATTCTGCCGTCTTCACAAGCCCAGGACTACCGGCTTTTTACCCAGGTTGATTACCAGGAGCTGCCTTCGGCAAACAGCCTGGCTCTTTCCTTGAAAATTCTACCTGTTTGGATGGTGATAGTGAGATTTTTCAGCTTTATTTGGTCAGCATTGGCGCATAGATTGTTAGAGGTAGTCATATTTTTTGAGATAGTTGGACTTATCGCCTATTTTGTCCGGACCTTCTTTACGCCTTATCAGATTTCAAGGAGACGTGCTTTGGCATTGTTTAAGGCTCCCCTACCTGCGATTGAGGAAAAACACGAACTCATGATGAAAGAACACCGCGAATTAATTAAATACTAGGTGAGCATTTTGCTTTAGGCTTTCATCATCGACTTTTACATCAAGGAAGTATTCTCCGACTTTACTCGCAGAGACGTCAAAATAAGCCTTGCCGAAGTTGTCTGTCAGAGCTTGGATATTTTCAACATTTAGGGCTTCATTTTGTCCTAAAATAACTTTTTTGCCGAGTACGCCCAACCCCTGGTCGTCAAGAACAAAAACAGTCACTCTTATCTTCTCCTGTGTGTTGGCTTTGGCTCGCAATGGAGTAATGAAAACATAGGAGTTATCTACCGAAAAAGAGACGCGCTTAATTGAAGCCCTGTTTGTAAAGAACTGGACTTCATAAAGCCCAAAAAATAATGCAAAAGCAAGCAAAATTACCAGAAAAAACAGTCCAAAAACAACCGGTTTCTTCATAGTTTTTATCTTAACTATAAATGTCACGATTGTCAATAAGGCGTTTTTTAGTACTATAGGTAGCGTTTTTATATCGATCTTACAATGCCGGTAGCGTTTGGGCCGTCAAATTAATTTATAAATGAACATGAAAAAAATAGCAGATAGACTATTTAGGTGATAAAATGACTAAAATCAGGCATAAATGGTTAAGAAAAAATTTATCATTGATATTTTATCGTAAAAAATTTAAAAAAACTATTTTTAGACTAGAAAAAAATTGAACAATAAAAAAAGAAGACCGGTGAAAAAAAATAATAAATAAAACCGATATGAAAAAACTGCCATTGATACTATGAGTCTAATGATATATATCGATATATTAAAGTAAAGAAAAAAATACTGCGGTAATTGTGTTAAATGTAATTAAATAATATTATAGGTTATCAATAATTACGCATATCAACTATATCAAAATATAGTCAAAATACCTCTTGACATCCTTATTAATATTGTTTTATTATGAAATTGTATGGAGAAAGGGTATAATCTTTATAATCTTGAGCCCCAATTCAGAAATTTTTTAACTGCGGAGAATGTTTCCGCAGTTACTTTAAAAAATTACCTTTCTGACCTTCGTCATTTTTTCGGTTGGACCAACCTAAAAGTGGAATCGGAAAATTTGGAAATAAAAGAAAACGATTTTTCTTTTTTAAATCAAAATTTAGTTTCTGAATACCGAAGCTATTTATTAGAGAATAACCTTCCCCATAAAACGATCAACCGGCGCCTGTCTACGGTTAGAAAATTCTGCTCTTTTTGTATCTCCCAGGGTTGGCTCAAAGAAAACCCAGCCAAGAAAATAAGTAATATAGGACAAAAAGAAAAATCTAAGCCGGAAACTGTCGAGCCTATCATTATCCCAGTAATAACTGATGCTGTTGTTAAATCTAAGGCTTGGCAAAGCCCTAAATTCTTTAATAAGATGCTTGCTTTTATAAAAAAACCGAGTCTAGGTAAAAAAGCGGAGGTCTCGTCTCCAGACGCTCCTTCTGGTTTCGGAATCCAGTATTATATCGCTTTTCTCATTCTTTTAATCTTTGTGGCTACTTTAGGCGCTGGAATCTATAACCAGTTCTTTTTAAAATCAGAAAGAACTTTCGCTTACCCGACTGCTCCAACTAAAGCTGGAAGACTTTTGTCTTTCCAGGGCCGGTTGACAGATACTCTAGGCAACCCGATAACCACCGCTACCAATGTCACTTTCAAGCTTTATAACGTCGCAACTTTAGGTTCACCTCTGTATACAGCCGGCGCCTGTTCATTAACTCCTGACCAGGACGGAATTTTTAACGTCCTTATAGGAGGGTCAGGCTACTCACCCACTCCTCCGCAGGCTGTCTGCGGGAGCGAACTCGATCCGTCAATTTTTTCAGAAAACCCTAATGTATATTTAGGTATCACGGTTGCCGGCGATTCGGAAATGACTCCCCGTCAGCAGATTGCCAATGTCGGCTATGCTATAAATGCAGAGACTCTCCAAGGACTGCCTCCGGGATCAACAGTATCGACAATCCCTTATATAAATGTCGATGGTAATATTTTAATGTCAGCCGCTTCTCCTGGAATCCGTTCACAATACAGCAGCGCCACTTTTACCATTTCTTCGGCCAACGCCACTACCATTCAATCAGCCGGGTCCGGAGACATCATCCTCCAGGCAACTGAATCAGGTGCTTTGAGATTCCGCACCGGCGGAGCTGATGATACTTATACAAGAATCTTTGTCGATACTTCAGCTAATGGTGGGAATGTCGGCATCGGCACGGTCAATCCTCTGGCTAAGCTCGACGTCAACGGCGACGCCAGCATCTCAGGAAATCTGACTCTTGCTGGAGGCGTCAGGACGATTGCTTCAACATCATTCAATCAGTTAAACATCGGCGATTCAAATACCGGAGACATTCTTTTAAATCCCGGGACTGCCAAACAAGTCAGATTCTTCAATACTTCAAACTATTTTGATTCATCAGGAAATCTGGTCATCGCCGGAAATATCACTGTCCCCGGAACCACGACTTTTAATGGAATCACTTACACATGGCCTGCATCTATTCCTTCCAATAACTATGTTTTGCAAACTCAGACTGACGGCACACTTGCATGGGTGGCCCAGACTGGAGGCACTAATTACTGGAGTTTAGCCAATGGTTCTCTTTTTCCTGTAAATTCCACGCTCGACGCATTTATAGGAGGAACGGCAACAACAAGCGCCAAGTTTGTTTTCAAAAATGTGAATTCCGGAACTCCGACTGCTTCTGTTTCCGGATCTTTGGCAAATGTAGCAACATTTTTAGACGGTAACGGAAATCTTTCTACAACCAATAGACAAGACCTAACTCTTGGCAATTCGGCAACATACGATTCAACAGGAAATGTGCTTTTTAATCCAAATGGAATCGGGTATGTCGGCATAGGTTTAACACAGCCAAAATATAATCTATCAGTAGCAGCCGGAACGTCCGCGTTTGGCATAGCTCAAGTTGATTCGGGTGGATGGGTCAGAGCATCAACTTATCTTGATGCTGGAAGCAATGGCGCTTTTCAGGCTTTTGATAGCGGAGGTAATTCTAAATTAATTTTGACCACAAATGGTGATTCATACTTAACTGGAGGCAGCGTTGGAATTGGCGATAACTCACCTGCTTCACTTTTTACAGTTGGTAATGGCGATAAATTTCAAGTAGACAGCAGCGGAAACGTTATAAAAATTAATAATGTTGATTATTCTTGGCCAGGAACTCAGGGCGCAGCAAATACACTTTTGCAAAATAATGGTACAGGTACTCTGTCTTGGTATGATATTGGTGCTGATCCAAGTTTTGGACCCTGGACAGTTGCCAATGGCAGTATCTATCCTGATAATTCCACGCTCGACGCTTTTATAGGAGGTACAGCCACCTCAAGCGCCAAGTTTGTTTTTAAAAATGTGAATTCCGGAACTCCGACTGCTTCTGTTTCCGGGTCTTTAACAAATGTTGCAACGTTTCTTGATGGTAACGGAAATCTTTCCACAACAAATAGACAAGACCTAACTCTTGGCAATTCAGCAACTTATGATTCCACTGGAAATGTTCTTATTAATCCTAATGGCACTGGTAGAGTAGGAATTGGTACGATATCTCCTTCAAAACCATTAGACATTAACGGTGATACTTTAATAAATGGTGAAACAACTGTTACATCAAATCTAGTTGTCGGATTTTCAGGTCCAGGATGGAACACGTTAGATGTTCTTGGACCTGCGGCAATTGGAACATATGCGGGTACCGCAAATGCACCAACTAATGGTCTTATTGTTAGTGGTAGTGTCGGTATTGGAACAGATACTCCTTCTTCCCGCCTTACTGTTGTTGGTTCAAATTCACAAGCAGCGGCAGACGTGACTGATCTTTTAACAGCTGACGGAACATTCACGACTTCTTCGGGTTGGACAGCAGGAGCTGGTTGGACAATAGGTAGCGGTGTTGCCGACCATGCAACAGGCAACACGGCAACTCTTGACGGAACCTCTACCGCTTCATCCAACACAACCTTATATCGAGTGCAATTTTATACAGCCGTAACTACACCCGGTGACGGCTTTAGTGTCTCTTTGGGCGGAGCTGACAGCGGAAGCACATTCACAACCACTGGATGGCAATCGGTAATAATTAAACCAAATTCCGGAGGGACATTATCCTTTATACCCGGAGCAGCCGGAACCTTTGTCGGTACTATCGATAATGTCACAATTAATGCCATTATTCCCTCCACTCCCGAATTGGCATTAATAAGTAGTACCGGATCCAATTACAATAATATGGAATTTAGAACAGGGGCGGATTCTACCGAAAATGCCTTTATTGGCCAGAATGCGGGGAAAAATAGCCTTGGTTCTATAAACACTGCCTTTGGTAATTCTTCTCTCACCATGTTGGGTGTTGGAAACAGTAATACAGCCATCGGAGCCCGTGCACTTCAGTATCAAGTTAGTGGTAGTGGTAATACAGCCATCGGAGAATCTGCTTTGTGGGGTGTCGCCACCGGAAGCAACAACACCGCTTTGGGGCAACAAACTGGCTATAGTTTAAATACCGGCTCAAATAACCTCTTGCTTGGCAAGCATGTTGGATTCCTTTTAAATACCGGAAGCAACAATACTGTCTTAGGTTATAACATTGATCTTCCCACAACAAGTTCCTCCAATATGCTTGATATCGGCAATCTTATTTATGCGACAGGGATTGACGGAACCGGGACGACTCTTTCTACTGGCAACGTCGGCATTGGAAAAACAACACCGCTTTATAAACTTGATGTTGCCGGAAACGCTTCTATTTCTGCAACCCTTTCTCTTGGCCCAATGCTCCAGATCGACGCTGGAACATGCGATGTTTCAAGCGCCGGTAAAGAATATTATGACGCTATCGACAACAAATACTATTTTTGCAATGGCACTGCTTGGACGGCTATGGGAAGTGGTGCTGGAGGAGGCAGCTCCTTATGGTCAATTGCAAACGGCTCTATTTATCCTATAAATTCTACTCTCGATGCATTCATTGGAGGAACCGCTTCATCTTCTGCTAAATTTGCCTTTTTGAATGTAAACTCAGGAACGCCGACTGCTTCAGTATCAGGTTCAATTGCCAATGTCGCCACCTACATAACCGGAGACGGGAATTTGGCAACAACCAATATGCAGCCTCTTACTCTGGGAGGCGGCGGAACAACAGGCAACATTAATTTCTTTTCCTCTTCAAACTACATTGATTCTTCGGGAAATTTTGTCATTACCGGAACGACAAAATTCAACAACCAAACTTATACTTGGCCTGCTTCACAACTTGCCAATGGAGTCCTGCAAACCAACGGTACCGGCGGTCTGTCTTGGTATGATATCGATAACAGTTTGACTGCCGGCCCATGGACAGTTGCCAATGGTTCGCTCTATCCTGATAATTCTACGCTCGATCTTTTTATTGGCGGGACAGCAACGTCTTCTGCTAAATTTGCTTTCATAAATGTCAATTCCGGAACGCCGACAGCGACTATTTCAGGAAATCTTGCTCTGGCAGTGCCAGCAGGTCCTGAACCAGCTACGCAGTTAAATATCCTAAACGGCGGCAAATTTGACTTACAAACATCAGTTGGCGGCGATACTGGGTTGACGCCGCGATTGACAGTATTAAATAATGGTAATGTCGGCATCGGCAATAATAATCCTCAAGCCCGCCTTGACATCGGCGGCGCCTCTTCAAATATCACCAACACTTCCGGAGATATCACCATTGATGCTGCCTCAAATATAATCAGCTTTGCCGGCGATACCATCAGCAACTTTAGCCAGGCGCTTGGAGGTTCGGGCACTGTCTCGGCGCCCACCTATTCTTTCTCCTCGAGCACCAATACCGGGCTTTATCTGGCAGCGGCAAATATTTTGAGATTGGTCACGAATGGCAGCGATCGGGTGACAGTCGACGCAACCGGCAATGTCGGCATCGGCACGACAACTCCCTCGCAGAAACTGGCAGTCCAGCAGGATAATGCAGCAGATTTATTTGGAATCTATGACGGAGCCAATAATAATCCCCTGCTTGTCGCCGACGGAGGTACAGCGACTTTTAAGCCGAGTGCTTTTGACAAAGTTTTCAATTTTGACGGCACTTCCACTTGGACAGATGATACTACTGAGGCAAAAACCATTGCCGGCACCCCTTATACAATTCTCGCTGATAATAATGATGTTTTTTACGTCGGCCTTGACCATAAATTCGCGACCGTTTACTTTGATATCGCAACAGCCCTGTCAGGCACCGGAGCCACATTGGTTAAACAGTATTACAACGGCGGTTGGGCGACCTTGACTGTCACTGACAATACAAATGTCTTTACCCAGGACGGCAGTATTTCTTTTACCGCGCCGTCTGACTGGACGACTTTCACGGTAAATGGAGTCAATAAATACTGGGTCCGTTTCGCCATTACTTATTCTGGGTTAACCACAGCGCCGACTGCCTATGTAACTTCTCCGACAACCGGCGGGCGTTTCTATGTCTACGGACAAAGCGGTGACGCATTACCAGCTCTTTTTGTAGACGACAAAGGCAATGTCGGTATGGGGACAACAACTCCGAACTACAAACTTGACGTTGCCGGAGTTATCGGCGCCAACTATTACGTTGACAATCAGAATAATAACTACGGTCTTGACCCGGGCGGCGTAGCTCAATTCGGCGGTTATTCTCTAAAAGTCACCGGCGGCTCTCTTCTTTCTTATGATTCGGGTGTTGTCGGAATCGGCAACCAGACGCCGATTGCCAAGCTCGACCTTCAAGGTGCCATCACCGGAAAAGCTTTGGCGATGTTTAATGAATTAGGCAACCAAGCACTTTTTACAGCATCTGCAAGCGGCGTTCCAAAATTTACCGTCAACCACGACGGAAGCATAACCTTGGCCGGTCAATCCAGCGCGCCGACATCACTCAATGGCGGCGGATTGGTCTCCGGAACAATTTATTACAATAGTACGACTATAACCGGCGGATTAAACGGCGTCAATGGAGCAACAAATGCAGGAGTGACAACCGGCGATCTTTTCCTTTACGGACAGGATAGCGCCTGGCACCGGATTGCCTTAGATATGACTCAGTATTCTTCA
>JAHFKS010000035.1 GCA_023245215.1 Candidatus Microgenomates bacterium
CGAGAGGGTAGCGAGGTTCGCCAAAAAATAATCCGTCAAAATAAAGAGTAAATTTTTTGCCGGTGTAATCATCAATAGGAAAAAATTCTTCGAGAGTTTCTTTTAAACTGATTTCATTAAAATACTGCCATGATTCTTTTTGGACATCAATGAGGTTGACTTGTTCTAGTTTTTGATCCTCTCTGCCTAAGGCAAGTTGTTTTCTTGGTTTAATTTGGGGTTTGTCAGTTTTACTCATCGGAAGAAAAGTCTTTAATGATTTTATCTAACAGCAAAAACCCCTCAAAAATGGTAATGGGGTTAAAAAAACTATTATAGCATACATTATGCTATATGGAAAGTCAAGTAAAAATTATTTCCTTTCCTTGACAAAGAATTTTTTTGATTTCATGGATAGACTGGGAGAGAGGAACTTGATTTTGTCCAGGATTGAGTGAAGGGCAAGGTGCTTTTTCTGCAGCTGCTGTTTTTTTTGGTTAGGGACTTCTTTTTTTGATTCGACTTCTTCGATCTCGTCGACAAAGACTCCGATTTTTTTGATGGTTTTTCTAATTTCTCTTAATACGAAGATTAGTTGGAGGCCGATAACCACCATTAATACTGTTGTGACGGTGAGAACAATCGTTAATAAGAGTTGAGTCGTGTCCATATTATAATTCGCCTGACCGGATTTTTTCAGCGACAAGGTTGTTGGCCCGGAGCAGTTCGTCGTGTGAAGTTCCTGCATCAATCCACCAATCTAAAAGGTCACACTCCAGAGTGCCTTCTTGGAGGTAAAAATTATTCAGGTCGGTGACTTCCAATTCTCCCCGGAGAGACGGTTTTAATTTATTGATAAAATCAAACACGCGGTTATCATAAAAGTAAATTCCTGATTGAGCAATGTCTGATTTTGGCTTTTCCGGTTTTTCCTCTATGGAGATGACTTTTCCGGTTTTATCTATTTCTATAACGCCATAATGCTTCGATTCCATTGCCGACATTCTTATTCCAAAAACTATTGCCCCTTTTTCTCTTTTTTTGAACTTTTCCACCGTTGGCTTGAGGTCATAGTTAAAAATATTGTCTCCCAGGACGACGGCGATTTTTTTCCTATCGGCAAATTCTTCTGCCATTCCGATTGCATTGGCAATACCGCCTTTTGGATTATCTTGGACTGAGTAATAGAGTTTGACGCCGAATTCAGCCCCTCCTTTGAGAAGATTGGCAAACTGGCCTGCATGATCCGGCGAACTGGAAATCAATATTTCTTTGATACCGGCTTTCGCGAGCGACTGGATTGGGTAATAAATCATCGGTTTGTTATAGACCGGCAGAAGATGTTTATTGGTCACCCAAGTTAAGGGCCGGAGTCTAGTTGCCAATCCGCCTGCGAGTATTACGCCTTTCATGGAAAAACAATAACTTTTAACAAAAACAAAATTGTAAAACCAATCAGGATATATTCTATCACAATTTTCAAATGGAGGCTGTCTTCGATCAGGTGATGGTAGACGCCCCAAATGATATAAAAGCTGGCGAAAGAAAGGAGGATGATAAACTCGAGCAGACGTTCCCCTTTAAAAGAATTTACCGCCACAAGAAAAAATATTCCCGCCGTAACCAAAAGGAGGTAATCAAAAGCGTGGCCTCCGAGTTCTCTTCTGAAATAGTTTGTCAGGTATCTCATGGTTTAGATAATAGCGCCGCGGCTGACAATTAATAAACCGATAAATATGAAAAAAATAAAAATAAAATGAGCTAAGTTTTTTCCTCCGACTCTTATGACATGAAACTTGGCCGCGAAATAAAAATCCAAAAATAACGCCAAAAGAAGAAAGCTAAAAAAGACAACATTGACGTTAAAAGTAAAAGCCGGGTAGGTCAATGCGTTTTTCTGGGTATTTTTAGCCGGAGCTAATTGTTTTTGGCCGGGTACTTGGGCAGTTTTGACAGGCAGGGGAATCTCTTCGGCCTTTACTTCTTTATTGATGACTATCTCCGGAGCCGTTTTTGGCTGTTCGGCGATTGGTGAGGAAATTGGCTTACCGAACATCTGGACTACCAGAGTAGTCTGTTCACCGTTTAGGGTTCCGTTGACGATAGCATAGCCGACTTCGGTGTAGTTTGGTTTGAGGATGTTGTCGCGGTGGCTGGGAGAGTTCATCCAGGCTGAAACCACGCCGTCGCTGAATAAAAAGTTTTTCGCCAGGTTTTCTCCCGCGTATTCGTAACGGTAGCCGGAACCCAAGATAAAATCCCAAGGCGTCTTGCCGTCCGGGGCAAAATGGGCCCAGTAGTTTTTGGTAAACATGTCCTGGGCCTTAGAATAGGCAGCGGCTGATAGTTTATCGTTGTAAGTCAAAGTAGATAAGCCGTCCTTCTGCCTTTCCTGATTTGTCAGTTGATAGAGCTTGTCTACGCTGATATCAGTGGCAAAGCCAAGGACATTATTCAAGCCTATTTTTTTAAAAACAACACTCATAAAAAAGGCCATGACAAGATAGATCATTAAAAAGTCAGTGTGAAGGGATTTGGCCCGGAAATTATTGTGCTCCGCCGGTATAAATAAATGATGAAAGAAATTTTTCACCTTTTCCATATATGAATTTCATTTTAAATAAAATCGAGATGATAGTCAAAAGGGAATATGACAGAGAGACGAAACTCAAAAACTTCGTCAATAATTTATTACTAGAAGTGTTTGTTTCTATTCCAAGTATTTCACCTTTTTTAACTTCTCTATTGATGGGATTTATTGGATGATTGACATTTTTAAACATGGGGCTAATTGGCTTTATTGGTGATGAATCTAGAGTGATAGAGTTGGTTTTTGTAGGAAGCAATGTCAAGGTTAAGTCAGAAGTTGGGTTAAGACATGAATTGTTGGCTGATTCATAAGACGGCTCCTGAAGGCAAAATTCGTCGGATTGAAAGTTAATTCTTCCCCAAGTTTTGCCCTGGGCCGACGATTTATATTCAAAACTGTCTGCTAATGTATTATTATAATTCAGTAATCTCACGCTATCTCCATCGTTATTGAACATAGCGGAAGTCAGACTAAAACTGCGATAATTCTTTGCCGGAATTTCCAAAGAAAAGGTTTTTGGACTGGAGCCGGAGTTTTCCCGGTCGTCAATCTGCCAGTTAGTCAATGAAACGGAAAAATCATTGTTATTATAAATCTCTACCCATTCATTATTTTCTGATGACGGATTGACCATAACTTCGAAAATAAAAATATTATCGTAAAGTTGAGACGACGTTGTTGGTCCGATAGTTATCGACGGAGTTGGCGTTTCAGTCGGAGTCAGTATAGGTGTAGCAATACAAGATAATTTAGAGGAATTATAAAATCCTAAAGTTGCGCTTCCGGTTGTCCAGTCATTTTCACCGTCGGCCAGTCGATAGAATGAGATTCCTTCCCCGGAGCTGGATTTATACGAATAGGAATCAACAGTTGCAAGGTCATTATTGATCAGCCGAATAGTATCAGCGCTGGTTTTATTGAGATTAAAATCCCCGGAAAAAAGAAAGCACGAGTTTGGGGAAAGAATGTTGTTTTGGGGTATAGTGTAAAAAGTCGTGCCGCCGGAATCGTCAATCCGCCATCCAGAAATATCAATGGTTTCGGTTCCGCTATTATATAGTTCTACTTGTTGCGGTTGGGGGTCGATAAGAAATTCGTTGATCAATATTTTTGACTGCCCGATAACTTCACCAGTTATCAGCATAAAGATAATAATAAGGGTGATTAATTTAATCAAATAAGGCCCATTGGTCATATGAGACTAATTAGACCAA
>JAHFKS010000020.1 GCA_023245215.1 Candidatus Microgenomates bacterium
TATACCGACAAAATTACCCTGACATTGGATGCCGATACAGCCGGTGAGGAATCGACAAAACGGGGCATAGAAGAAGCAGAAAGGCTAGATTTGGAAGTAAGGATTGCCAAATTGTCAGTAGGCAAGGATCCGGACGAGGCAATCAGAACCGACATCAAGTCTTTTAAAAAATCTTTAGACAAACCAACCCCCATCTATGATTTTTTGATCGATTTAGCCGTGAATAAATACCCAGAAGAAACATCTTTTTCTAAAAAAAAGATCGCAGATGAGGTACTTCCATACATTGAAAGAATCACCAATCCAATTATAAAATCTCATTACATAAAAAAGATGGCCAAAGTTTTGGGAGTCAGCGAAGAAAGCATCGAAACAATGCTGTTTACCATAAAAAGAAAAAGAAAACAGTCGGCCAGTTTTAAACCAAAAATCCAGCCGGTATCAAAAGAAGACAGACAGCTCATTATTGAAAAGTATCTTTTGAGCTATGTTCTGCAAGAAGATGATCCATACCGGGACAGCGACAAAATTTTCTCCTTGATCAGCTGGCAGGACTTTCTCCAGCCCTCCCACCAGAAAATCGCCAAGATTTTTTTGGAAGATAGAAGGCAGGAAAAGAAATTTAACCTCAATAGTTTTGCCGTAAAGCTTTCGTCTGAATTGCGGCAGGTTTTTGACGAGCTCTATCTTTTTGCCTCGGTCGATCAAAACCTCAATGATGAGAATATAGAAAAATTAATAAGAGAAATAAAAAGTTATTCGATTAAAAGAGAAATCAAAAAAATTCTTTCGGAAGAGGATTCTAAAGAAAAAAAAGAAAGGCTGGTATCTTTGAGCAAAGAGTTAAAAGAGGTAGAAAAAAGCCCAATTTCTTAGTAGAATGGTCCTTATGATGAAACACCGGTTTCCCAAATCCCTCAAAGAACTGCTCAACCAAGGTAAAGAAGACGGTTTCTTAGTTCAAGATGATATCCTGCTTGTTTATCCGGACCCGGAAAAACACATAGGCGAAATTGACGATTTTTTTGACAGCGCTTTGAAAAAAGGCATCGACATATTTGAAACCGTGTCAACCAGGGAAGAGGTTGAAGCGAGAAAGTCTGTCGAAGAAATCGAAAAAGAACTCGAGCAGCTGGTGGTTTTGAAACACGGCGAATCCCTTGACCCGATAAAAATGTATCTCAAAGAAATCGGCAAGACTCCCTTGCTTTCATTTGACGAGGAAATCAGCCTGGCAAAAAAATATGAAAAAGGAGACAACAAATCCAAAGATAAGTTGACCAAGGCAAATTTGAGGCTGGTTGTTTCTATCGCCAAAAAATACCTCGGGCGCAGGCTTTCCTTCTTGGATTTAATCCAAGAAGGCAACAAAGGGTTGATAAGGGGAGTGGAAAAATACGACTGGCGCCGCGGATTTAAGTTTTCCACCTACGCGACCTGGTGGATAAGGCAGGCAATTACGCGGGCGATTGCCGATCAGTCAAGAACAATCAGAATTCCTGTCCACATGGTTGACCACATCAACCGTTTTTATAAAACTCAAAGAAGGCTTATTCAAAAACTCGGGCGAGAACCAACGGTCAAAGAAATCGCCCGGGAGATGGAAATGTCAACAGACGAAATAGAGAATTTGATGAAAATTTCCCAGCAGCCGCGTTCGCTATCGACGCCGGTCGGTGACGACAAGGAAGCCACCTTGGAGCAGTTTGTCGCCGACGTCAACCAGCCGACTCTTTATGATAAGGTATCAAGAGAACTGCTCAAAGACGCGCTCAATAAAGTTTTAGATACGCTTTCCCCGAGAGAGAAAAAAGTTCTTATGATGAGATTCGGCTTAGAAGACGGCAAGTCGAAAACCTTAGAAGAAGTCGGGAAAGAGTTTAGGGTTACAAGAGAAAGGATTAGACAAATTGAGGCGAAAGCAATCAGAAAACTGAAGCACCCGACACGCGCCCGTAAATTAAAAGATTTTCTAGAATAGAACTATGAAGACCAAAACGTCGCCGACACAAAGAGCTTTAAATCTTTGGGCCGTAATTCTTATAGTTTGGGCTATTTATAGAACTTATTTTAAAATGCCCGAGTGGTTTGATGAATTTATTGCCAAGCCGATGGTCTTTATACTTCCTGTAGTTTATTACATCAAGAATTCTGACAAAAAACCGGTTTTAGAAAGCCTCTATCTCGACCTTAAAGCAAAAAATATCATTAAGGATTTATTGAGCAGTATGGTCATCGGCGGCGTCTTTCTTTTGACGGCGATTTTAGCAGTTTACGTTAAAAACCAAAAGCTGACTTTTCTTACGCATCCTTTAGCTCTTAATCAGTTGTTATTAATCTTGACGACTTCTCTGGCTACGGGGATTACCGAAGAAATCCTTTCGAGAGGGTTTGTTCTAAAGAAGCTTTATGAGGAGTCAAAGAACATTTATACTTCGACATTTTTTTCCAGCATCCTTTTTTTCTTTCTCCACGTTCCGATTCTGTTTACTAATACTAAAATAAGCGGAAATATGCTCTTAATGTTTATGACAACCGATCTTCTGCTATCTATGATAAACGGGTTGATTTTTTTGCAGAGAAAAAGCCTGACGGTTCCAATTCTTATTCATGCTTTTTACAATATCGTCATCGGACTGGTCTTCATTTAATCTCCTTTATTAAAAAGATTGTTTCTCTCCCGGACTTGATCTTTTTCAAATACGGTTTTTCTATGTCAGAAAAGTCGTCGGGAAAGCCTATTATTGCTGAATTTTTTACCTTTTCTTTTGGCAGGTCGAAAACAAACTTATCAAACGATTCGACCTGGCCGAAACCATATCCATCAGGAGCGCTTAACTGGGCGGTTCTTTGATAGAGGGCGGGTGGATATTTTAAATAAAAAAGGAAAAAAATGTACGGCTGGCCGTTTTTTTTCGTTATGTAAAAGCGGTTAAAGCCGTTATAGTTTTTATTAACATAAGTTGCCAATTCTTTGTAGCCGCACTGCCAGCTTCGTAACACTGCCGCCCTTTGGGGATAGTGGTTGAGATAAAAATCCCAGGAATATATTAAAAACAGCAAATAAACAAATAAACAGATAAATAAATAAACTTTTTTATTAAAAATATTTATAAAGCCGTAAGCGGAAATAATTACAATGGGAATAAAAATAAATATTGTTCTGGTTACTGATAGACCAGCCCAGGATAAGGCTCCGGAAATTGGCGCGAAAAGAAGCATAAATAAAATCAAGTAACGCCATTTTTCCTTATTCTTGAACAAGAAATAAAAGCCGATAAAAATAAAAATGTATTCAATGGGTGTAATAGGAGAAACTCCGGGGAAACCGAAGCGAAGGTTCTCATCTCCGGAATTAACCAGGAATTGGGGTGAAAAATAGCGTAAATATTCTGAAGTAATATCTTTTACTCCGACTGTCAGTTTGTTATAAAGCAGGCGACTCCCGCCTTCAGCCCTAAGCTCATTAATTTTTAAAGAAAAACCTATATTATTAAAAAATAAAAGGTTTTTGATTCTGGTTGGGCTGTTACTCAAATCGGTCAATCCAAAAATTAGCAGCATTGCCACAAGCCCGCTAATAAATAACCACTTCATTTTCTTTTTGAAAATCAAAAAGGCGAAAAGCAAAAGATAAAAACCCGCCCATAAACGGGAAGAATGATATCCAAAAAGCATCAGAAAATAGTTAATGGTGAATAGTGAGTAGTTAAGAAAGTTTTGTTTTTTAAAGAATTTTAGAAATAGATAAAAAGATAAAGTTAGAAGAAAAACCGTAACGTATCCTTCGTGGGCCTGGCGGCCCAAAAGCTGCAGACCAGGGGAGAAGCCCGCCAGAAAAGCAGCGGTGACGCCTGCAGACTTTTTGTTAAATAATTCATGAGCCAATAGGTAAACAACAAAAGGAAACAGCAAGACAAACGGAAAATTGACCATACGGATAGCAAATTCATTCAAGCCAAATAGTTTGATGAACGGGACGACCAGATAAGTCAAGAGGGGCAGCTTGTAGTCGCCGAAAGACTTGAATCTTAAAGGTAAAGTGTTTCCATACTGGTCTTTGCCTGTTTGCATGATGGAATAAGCGTCGTAGGCATTGCCGGCTTCATCGGCGTTTAGGCAGGGAGGTGAAGTCGTCAGGTGATATAAAAATAAACCGGCGGAAAAGACGCTGATCAATAAAACCAATATAACCGGCCAGTATTTTTTCATGTTTTAAATATAGCCAAAATTTCTTTATCGGTCTTTTTAAATAATTTTACGGTTTTTCTCCTTGCTTGTAAAATCTTCGGAAGCTTAAACAAAGCGTCGAAAAATCCCGGCGTGAATAAATATTTCGGCAAGTTAATTAAATGTTCTAACAACAGTTTTTTATCGGTTAGATTTTTCCAATGGAAAATTAGCTGGTTGCGGAAAGCAATTCTTAATATCCTCGATTGATCAAAATATTTACCTATAGTTGATTCGTGGTGGTGTTCTACCCGTACGCGCGGAGTAAACATGATTTTGTAGCCTGATTTCCAAGCCCGGTAGGACAGATCAATATCTTCCCAGTAAAACGGGTTATACAGATTATCGAGCATGCCCAATTCGATAAATATCTTCTTCCTGAAAATTGAAGATCCGCCTTCGGCCCAGAAGTTAGAAGTTAATTTTTCGAAATTAGAGACCGGCTGGTGTGAGTGGTTGATAAAGCCGTTTTTGAAATAAGCTCGGTTGCCACCGACAATTCTACCGTCTTTGTCAATTTGGGCAAAACCGGCGGCAAAAAGCTTTCTGTCCTTTTTGAATAAGTCCAAAAGCACCAAAAAAGAATTGTCTCTTAAAACGACGTCAGAATTCATAAGGAAAACGTAGTTTCTTGTTGTTTTCATTATTCCTTTATTGACATTGCCAGCAAATCCCTGGTTTTTTTTGTTGTTAACAACAACTGCTTCGGGATAGATTTTTTTTACCGGTTTAGTTATATTTTCAAGCGGGTAGTCGTTCATAACGATTACTTCACAGCCTTCAAAATATTTTTTGTTTATTTCCAGGTATCCGTAAAACATCCGGTAGTTTTTGTAGACTGGTATGACAATGGAAATTGGGTATTTTTTCATAGTATTCTGAGAACTCTTTCTTTAAATACCTGATAATTATAGCCGTTTTTGACCATTGATTTCCCTTTTTCAATTACGATTTTTTTCAGGTTTTGGTTTTTTTCGACTCCAAGGATTTTTTTAATCAATTCTTCTTCATTGTTAAATAGAAATCCCGTTTCGCCGTCATTGAAGATTTCTTTCGGCCCGCCTGAGTTATGGCAAAAGGCCACGTTTCCTGCGGCGATCGCTTCAAGAGGCGCGATGCCGAAGTGCTCGACTTGTTCGGGGTGTTCTTTTTCATCTATCCCGAGGCCGGCAAAGTGCCAGAAATAGGTTGAAAGTCCATAAAGTTTATAAAGCTCATTGAGTGAAACATTTGGTTTCAATATTATTGAAGGATCTTTCGCCGTTGACTTTAATCGATTAAAGTAATTTTGATCTTCTTTTTTCAAACCCCCGGCAAGTATTAATTTATAATCTTTGAAAAGCTCAGATTTTTGTTTGAGTTGCAAAAAAGTCCTGATAATTTTTTCCTGGTTTTTGCTGTGAAGATGAGGAAAAAATCTGCCGACCGATAAAATGATCTTTTCTTTATTTCCTACGCTTGCGAATAATTCATCGTCGATATAAGGCGGTATGGTAATAGGATTGATGCCCCAATCAGCCAGCCACATTGTCGTGTAAGGGGAGTTGCTTATGAATTCGTAGTTCCAAAGTTTCACGCGGTTTAGGAAATTCATATTGTATAGTTTTTTATCAGGAACCATGCAGAAAACAAAGTTCTTTGAGGCCGTTGAAAAAAAATAGCTGCCATCGGTGACGTAAAAAAAGTAGTCGAAATCGCCCAGGTTTTTTAAGTTCTTGGGTAGCCAGACTATTTTATTAATGAAGCGCAGTGAAAACCGTTTCAAAATGTCTTTATTCAGGTTTTTATTCCAGAAAATGTTGATTTCATATCCATGCTCAGCCAGTGCATCCATAATGGATAAGATGTGTTTTTCGCCGCCCCCCAAGGTATCTAAAAACGGATTATAGAGTCCGACTCTTGCTATTCTTTTCATATAAAAACAGATAAGTAATGGTTTTTGAAAAAGCCTGATAGATTGATTCAATTACCCCAATAGTTCCGTCTAAAAATCCTAAATTTTTAAACATTCTTCGAGCAAGTTCGGCAAAGTATTTCCTGAAAAAAGTGGAAGTATTTGCCTGTTTTCCTGCCTTGAATAAAAGATCAGACTCAATGTCTTCAAAAACAATCGTTTTTTCAACCATTTTGCCTAAATCTCCGTGAAAAAAATGGATGATGGGGTTTTTTAAATATTCTGGCTGACCTTTTATAATGGGAGTCGAATGAATTCTCATGGGCCAGGCGACAAAGAACTTTTTGTTGATAAGCCTGGTCTGGTAGTCGGGCCACCACCCGCCGTGTTTTAGCCATTTTTCGCTCCCAAAAATATTTTTCCGCGGAATTTTATAATATTCCGCTGCGTCATCGGTTTTTTTGATTTCATCTGCCAATTCTTCAGTCAATCTTTCATCGGCATCTAGTATCAATACCCAGTCGGTTTTTGCCTGTTTGATACCAGCTTCTCGAACCGTTTCGACGAAAGACGAGTCAGGGAATACCTGGATTATATTGTCAGTTAGTAGTCGGGCCGATTCAAGACATTCTCTAATATTTTCATCCTCTTTAGGCGCAAAGAGGACAACAGTTATATTTTTCATCGTTTAAACTCCTTGGGAATTTTAATTCCAATTCCGCCAACTGTGATATTCCCTTGTTTCGGGGGAACCACTATTTCTAAGAGTGGGTCGCTAAAATCACCGCTTTGCTTTATTTGATAATATTCGATAAGGTAATTATACCCGTTGTTTTCTCCTATTGGAACGTTGTAGCTGATATTAAGTCTGTCTTTCTTGCCTATAATTGACTTGAGTTCTTTGATCGCCTTGTCTTTATAAAAAAGTCCATACATGTCTTCGCTTATCGTGCCGATCAAAGGTTTTGCGTTAATAATGATTAACAAGAACAAAATTGTCCAAAGAAGGAATATTCCCTGCATTTTTGTAAAAAAGTAGATAATCGTCAAATAAATAAAGGGCATAAGGAATAAAAAGTAATATTCGGAAGGCCTTTTTCCATAAATTGCAAAAAAAACCGGAAAGACAAGATAAATTAGAAGCGCACTTTTAAAAAATATCTTAATAAAAGAATTTTTGTTATTTTTTATTAGATAAAACGTCATTGATAATATAATCAGATAGAAAAATATCATCAGGGAGCTGTTCTCTAATAAAATTATGGGTTTTACGAGGTTGTTTAAAACCGGCAGCCAATTTTTTAGGTCTATCGGATATTTGGTTTGTTTGTTAAAAAAGAAATCATAAAAAAGCCGGCTGTTTAGAAAATTATGCCTAAGGTCAAATAAAACCAAAGGAATAAACGTTATAAAAAAAGAAGCAAAAGCGGCGGCAATTTTTTTCCAGACTTTATAAAAGTTTTTAAACTGAGAAAAAAAAATAAAGACCGAAGCAAAAATTATTATAAAAATAAAAGAAAAATGCATGTTCATCATTATTCCCGACAAGAAACCCAAAACGATCCAATCCCAAAGGGCATTTTTGCTATAAATTTTTTTTAGAATATACCAGCAGGCAATAACTCCCAATGGAATGAAAATTGGATTCCAGGGAATAACGTCATATTTGACAAGCTGGTAGTTTATAGACCAGAACAACATAAAAAAAGTTGCCGTTAAAAGGTCAAAAGCCGAACTTAGGAGAAAAAGAGACAAAAAGAAAAAAAATAGGTTATAGCCAGCGACAAAAATCAGTAAGGCCGAAGGATGAAGGCGGGTAAGAATAAAAAAAGGCGTCAGAAGATAAATAAAGTAGGGTCCGAGAAAAAAGCCTTTGATATCTGCATTTCTTGGACCTATCAAAGTAAGCTTATGGTCTTTGATGATGCTTTTTACCTGGTAGGAATAAGATTCCTGGTCCCAGCCGAAGCCGATTCTTTTATCGAGATTATAAAAGTGAAAAAAAACAAAAATTCCTAATGCAATGAGGATTAAAAAAATATTTAGTTTTTTACCCATAATTCTATCCGGCTGCCGTTTTCAAATTTAACTGTTTTATTTAATTTTGAATTTTTTGGTATGTTTTCATCCCGCCATTTATCGACTCTGAACTGATATTCATCCTTATCGATCAAGTAATAGCACTGATTGTTATAAAAGTCTCCTTTAGGGTATAGTATTTTTTGCCGGTCGGCGTAGTAAGAAAGAAGATACATATAAGTATATGGAATAACAGGTGGGGTATAGATTTTTAGGCAAAAATACTGGTGTTTAGTATTCTCAACAAAATAACTGACTATTTTATTGTCAGCTCTGAGGCCAACGAGAGAGACATTTTTTTTTCCGCTGACATCTTTTATCAAGGCAAATATGTTAGTGCCAATTACTACGGTCAGAAGCAGATAGGCAAAGAGAGAAATTTTTTTGTTCTTTTCTATTAAATAAAAACCAGCGGTCATAAGAAACAAGAATAAATATTGAATTCCGTCAAGATAGTAGCTCCAAAAAAAACTATTCTTATACAGAAGAGAAAAGACAAAAATTATCAGAGTCAGGATTAGTACGAAAAGGCTGGTATTCTTTTTCGGAAAAGCAGCCTTGTTTTTTAAAAGAATCAAACCTGATAATGCCAATAAAAATAACAGTGCAAGAATTAAATTTTCACGGTAGAAAAGTCCTGACCAATACTGCCAGAAGCTTCTAAATCTTTCCTCGGCAACCGCCCTGAATAAAAGAGGATGGATATTTTCCGGCGACGAGAGATGGGCTAGGAAAGACCGAGTTTGCAAAAAATTGTTCTTTAATTCAAAAAGAAGCCGTGGTCCAATCGGGATTAACATGCCGGCAAAAAAAGCGCATATGTTTTTCAGCGATTTTAACAAGTGGCGGAGATCTTTGAACAACAAAAAAACTATCAGGAAAGCCGGAATTATAAACAGGCCAAAAGCCATTTCAGTTTCGAAAACAAAACCGAGGGAAAGGCCGGCCAAAAAAAGATACTGCCATTTTTTCTTGTCAAATAGATGATAAAGCGAATAAATAAAAGTGAGGATAAATAAAGGGGCAAGAGTGTTGTTGCTGGCGTAAAAGGCCGTTTTGATGAAAAAAGTTGATACAGAAACAATCCCCAAGAAGAAAAAAGCCGCGGCAAGGCTAAAGTTCTTTTTCAAAAACCAAAAAAACCAGAGGTTTGCCAGAAGATTAAAGAAAAATAATCCGAAATAAAATCCCTGCGGCCAGCCGGAAAAAAGCAAATAAGGAATCAAAACAAAATAATACCACCAGGCGCCGTGGAATACGCCTTGGATGCCCGTCGTCGGGCCGATAAAAGGCAGGTGTTTATCCCGGATGATCTCTGTGGCCTTGAGAAAATCCCTGCCCTGGTCATAAGTATATGGAACAGTCTGGTTGAGGATGGGAATGACGCGGAAATATACAAAGGCAATAAGAATAATTAAGAAAACAGCGATTGAGACTTTTTTCATAGTGATGTTATTTTAACAAAAAATAACCGGGAGAAATATTATTCTCGGGCGGTACAAAAAGAGTATGTTTAAAAACATTATTGTTGATAGGGCACCTTTCTGAATGAAGGATCTGTATTGAGTTGTCAATTTTTTCCTGCGGACATAAAGAAGAAAAGAAAACATTATCGATTGAGTAATTTTTGCTCAATAACGATTTTTTTATTTTAAAAGGGTTTTTTTCCTGATAGAAAAGATAGAGGAGCAGAGTTTCCCTCGGTTCATTTACATAAACTATAATTTTTTTATTAATATTCTTTTCTTTTATGGTCAGCAGTTTCTCGGATAATTTTTTTTCCATCAGATGCCATTGGTCTGCAGAAGCGTTCTTTATCACCACTTGAAAAATAACAAAAAATAAAATAAAGGAAAACACATAAAGCAGTGAACTGGTTACGAAGATTTTCTTATTGTTTTTTAACGCCAATTTTAATATTTGATAGATTCCAATTGAAATAAAAAAAACGTATGGAAGTATGAGAGGGTAGCCGCGGATTGAAATATTAGGCGTATCGACCATAATTCCGATAGGTATCGCGGCGAATATCAACAATAGAAAAAAAGGAACGGCTATTTTCTTGTTTGCTTTTAATACAGATGAAGCAAAATAGAAGCCGGCGATTAATAAAAACAAATCAAACGGGTAAAAAAGGCCAAAATAGTTCGTCCCGTAAATGACGTGCTGGTCGCCTTTTATAAAGATAAAGTAAGGGTTGTATGCCTGAATGTATCTTTCAAGAAACATTGAACCGGTTACAGTAATTTTGTTAAAAATGAGGCTTTTTATAAATTCTTGGTTATTTGTTATAGACCTTTCGGCTACGACTTTATCACTGATTATCTTTGAATTGAATGGAAGCAGTTTTTCGTTTAACCGGAATTGAAAGCGGGATGCGCCGGGAGAAATATTTGTAAGTATGAATAAGCACGCAAAGATAAATAAAGAGACGATAAAAGTTTTAGTAATATTTATAGAGTTAATTTTATTTTTAAAATAAATTCTTTTTATTAATAAGGCAGCAAATATGAGAAAGGGGAAGCTGATTTTTATACCCATGTATGAATTGAAAGACAAAAATAAAAAAAAGGTAAAAAAAAGGTTTTTGTATAAAGGTTTTATCTTCGTCAATAAAATATAACAGGCCATAAGGTAGAACATTAGAGATATGGGAGAATCAAAGGCCGATTGGGCAGATAGATAAGAAAACCAGGGAGAGAAATTAAAAACAGTAAAAGCGATAACCGAAAAAACTTTATTATTGGTCAATTTCTTAAGTATTAAATAGAATAAAACAGGGGAAAATGAATTTAATAAAGCAAAAGGCAGCCTGGCGGCCAGAATAGATTTATCAAAAAGGTGGAAGATAAAGCTTCCTAAATATACGGGGATGGCAGAAGTGGCATACAAAATTCCAGAAGTCAAAAAAACTTTTTGACCCCAGATATCAGTACCGGTTCTGGCAAGAAGATAGCTGTTCATAAAATAATCGGCCTCGTCGTGGGTAATTGAGTGATGGCCAAAATATAGAAAGATAAGCCGGGTTAAAAGAGAGACTATAAATAGTACTATCGTCATAATTACCTACCCAGTAAATAATTTTTTACCAGGTGGATTTTAGTCCGAAGAGGAGCGTATTTTAATCCAAAAATGAGGCGGTTTTTCCTTTGGTATTTTTGATGAAGGGAGGAGCCGCTGCCGCCGGTTGATTGGGCGTTTTTATGGTAAATAATGATTTTAGGATTGTAATAAAGTTTAAAGCCAGAAAGTTTGGCTCTTTCGCAAAAATCAGAGTCCTCATAATACAAAAAGTATTTTTCATTCCAAAACCCAGCTTTATTTAAAACTTTTTTATTAAAAAAAAGCATGCACCCGGTGATAAAGTCGGTTTCCTCAAAGCGATTGTATTGTCCGCGGTCTATCTCATCGACGCCGCGGTGGATAGTGGTGACATTTTTCCAGTCGTCCGTGCCTCCTGCATACCACAAGACTTTTCCGATATCTCCCGGTTTATATTTTTTGTGGTATTCGTACCCGGGCGCGTAGTAGATTTTCCCGCCGAAAATATCTGCCTTTTTAAAGCCGTTTTCTGCCTCAAAGATAAAGTTGTTATCAAAAAGAATGTCGTTGTTTATGGCGCAGAAATTATCTAGCCCGTTTTTTAAGAAGTATCTGACTCCCTCATTGACGCCAAAGGCATAACCGCGGTTAGGAAGTGTTTTCAAAACGACTTTCATTGGGTATTTACCGATTTTAAACGGCTCTTTTTTGGTCGAAACGTCTGAGATAAAGACAGAAACGTTTTCCGGATTTTTTATTTTTGCAAGGGAGTCTAGGAATTCACGGGTTAACTGATATTGGTTATAGTTGACAGTAACCAGTCCGATCATAATACTTTTTTAATCAGCCTATCCATTAATGTTTTCTTTTTTTTCCAGAAAAGAACTTCTTTGAGTCCTTTTCTGAAAAACTCTTCTTCGTTGACTTTGTTTTCGGCTTTAAAACTGTTCATTTCCAAAAAATAAAAATAAACCAGGAAATAATAGAACATCTGTAGAAAGGCCAAAACAAAACCCTGGATGCCGTCTTTATATCCCTGCCCGGCAAAATACCGGCTGACGAATTCGTTGAGTGCTTTTTTAATAGTATCGGAAAAAGTATAAATTCTTTTTTCTTCGAACAACTCCTTGGCTTCATATTTTGCATAGCGCCTGGCTTTTTCCAGATATTCATCGAGATCTTTATAATTATGGTGGACCAAGGCAAATTCCTCTTTGGCTTCGACTTCAAATCCGCGTCCGGTTACTTTTGGCTGCCGGTGGATTATCTTGGGCCAGACGACCTTGCTTTTTTTAAAGACTCTTATCTGGTAGTCGGGCCACCAGCGGCTGAATTTTATCCATCGCCCCAAGATTATATTTTTTCTAGGAATTTTGAAATAGTCGTAGGAAAGCAAGTGCGACCTAATAATGGTTTTCAATTTCGGAGTCACGACCTCGTCTGGGTCGAGGAAAAAAACATAGTCGGTTTTGGCAAAATCCTTGGTTTTTTCGCGTATCCGTTCAACATAAGGAACATCTTCTTCCAGTTTTATTAATTTTACTTTCTTATTGTTTTTTAGCTGTTCTGCGAGCTGTTCAGAAATGCCGATGTCGACAACAATAATGTTTTGAACAAGGTCTTCGACTGATTCAATTACTTTTAACAAAAAAGGAGGGTGATTTTTAGCAACGATTACCGCTGATATCTTTTCCATTTTTATTTAGTTAAAAATCTAATTTCTTCGGCAAAGTTAATTCTAAATATCACTTTCAAAGCTAGCAAATAAGTAATTATACCTGTTGAGATGCTGATAAGCAAAGACGGGCCGGAAGGAATAGGAAGTCTTGATATTATGAGGACTGCGGCTGCCATCAACAAAGAAGCAGTTAAAAATTGATAGACGTTTTTTAAAAAAGAGAAATCGACAGTTTTTTTCGCGACATTGACGACGACGATGAATGATGAAGATAAAATAACAAGAGTGAGCGGGAATCCAAAACTGCCATAAAAGCGGGTCAAGAGGGGGGTCAATATCCAGGTAGCTGCCGTCCAGGCGACCATGAAGTTAAAAGAAATCTTTACTTTGCCCAAACCGTTTAACAGATTGATGAAAGGGGTAGAATACGAGGAAAAAATTGCCGACAGACAGAAAAGATAAAAAAGCGGCATGGCGGGCGCCCACTTCGAATATTTAGGGATAAGATATACCAATTTACCCATGACGATGGCGAGGCCGAAGGTCGCCGGAATT
>JAHFKS010000003.1 GCA_023245215.1 Candidatus Microgenomates bacterium
ATTTGAGTTCTTGGATTTAAGATTTTTAAGAAGTAATATAGTGACAAAGTTAAAAACATCGTTGCCAGCATGTACATTCTTGCCTCCTGCGAATAGTAAACCACCAGCGGATTAAACAGGAAAAAAACCGCACCCCAAATTCCGGCAATTAAATAGACTGTATAACCCGCGGCCAAGCTGAGCAAAACCGACGGCATCCTCAAAGCAATTTCCGAATAGCCGAAAATATTTGTCCAGAATTTCATGAGCAGGTAGTAAAGGGGCGGGTGAAAATCAGAAGGGGAAAACTTGGCAATTATTCCTGAATAACTGTATTGCTGAACCACCTTTGCCGTCGTTGCTTCGTCCAGCCAAAGTGATTGGTTCAAAGCTATTAAGCGGATTAAAAATGCGAAGAGAAAAACGAAGAAAACTATTTTAATCTTCATCTGGAGCGGGATACGGGAATCGAACCCGTCCTATCTGATTGGAAATCAGATGTTCTACCGATGAACTAATCCCGCGGTTTAATAATTATATCATTTCTCCCATCCCTGCGGGTGATTTTTATACCAGACTAGAAGCGATTTGACTGAATCTTCGATGGTTTTTCTCGGCTTCCAACCCAATACTTGTCCGGCTTTTTTTATATCGGCGATTTTTTTGGCGTCGTCGCCCTGCCTGGTATTGGCTTTCTCAATGGGAATATCTTTTCCCGTCAATTTTTTCACCTGCTCGACTACTTCCAAGACAGAACTCCCTGTTCCTGTCCCGAGATTTACTATTTCGCTTTTACCCGTTGAGACAAGATATTCCAACGCCTTGATGTGGGCTTCGTTCAGATCGACGACGTCAACATAGTCCCTTATCGGCGTTTTATCGGGAGTGTCAACTTCGGGGCTGGTAAGATAGAATTTTTCTATCCCAAGGGCGCCGCGGATTGCGTTCTGGACGAGCAGGGAAGAAGGTTTCTTAGAATCGCCTATGGTTCCCTCTTCATTGGCTCCGCAGACATTAAAATAACGAAGGATAATATAATGGAAGCCTTTCAGCTTGGCAAACCATTGGATTACTTCTTCCGCCATTTTTTTCGAAGCCCCGTAAGGCGTCGTCGGCTTTAACGGATGCTTCTCGTCAATCGGAAAGTATTCAGCCTCGCCATACACGGCGCAGGTCGACGAAAAAATAATATTTTTGATGTTGGCTTTATCCATCGCCTGCAGCAGGTTGGCTGTTAGCGAAACGTTGTTTTTGAAATACTTTCCCGGATTCTGCATCGATTCATCAACCAAACAGGAAGCGGCATAATGGATGACGGCAGAAACACCCTGCTCTTTCTCAAAAATGGGGAAGAGGTCTTCTTTTAAATCAGACTGGTAAAATTTGAACTTGTCTCCGTATTTTTTTTGAAGCTCTTCTACCGCCCCTTTATAGCCTGTCTGGAAATTATCAACGCCGACTACCTCATAGCCCTGACTCAAAAACAAGTCGGTGGAGATGGAGCCGATGTAGCCTGCACAGCCGGTAATTAAGATTTTAGACATACTCATATTCTACCAATTTTTAACTTGTGGAACGGGTGCCAGTGGATTCTTCCTTCTGCTAAATAAATCCCTCCAAAAACAAGTAGACTTCCCAACAAATAGAATAAATTGGGAAATTCGTGGAGCAGGGGAATGGCAATGACAACGGCTGCAACCGGATCGATATAAGTAAAAATTCCGACGTCCCCCGCCTCTATTTTGGACAGGGCGTAGTAAAAAAGAGTATAAGCGATTGCCGATGAAAAAAACACTCCCCAGAAAATTCCAACTGCTCCAGCCGTATTAAGCATAGAAAAATTCCAAGTATTCATTTCTTTAAGAAAATAGGGGATAAAAAACAAACTACCGAAAAAAAAGGTAATTAGTGATGCTTGATATGGATTTATTTTTTTCAGGCTGTCGCGGCCAAAGAGAGTCTGAAGAACCGCACCCATGGTGGCGACAAAAATAAAGACATTTCCCTTGACAGCTCCAAACTCCAGACTTTTTCCTCCAAAAATAAACGGCGAAAAAACAATCACAGAAACCCCTAAAAGCCCTATAAACATACCGATTGATTTTCTCAAAGTCGGCTTCTCATGAAGAAACATCGTCGACAGAATATAAATGAAAACCGGACCTGAAGAGGCGATTATCGGCGCATTGATGCTTTCTGTTTCTTTCAACCCCAAAAAGTAAAAACTGATATTCAAGGAAATTCCGAAAAATGCGACCAAAAACAACTCAAGCCATTGCTGGAAAGATAGCCTCTGCCATTTCTTTATAGCCAATGGTAGAAAAATTAACCCGGCCAGAAAAAATCTTAAAAACGCCAAAGTAAACGGAGGAACATTTTCCAAAGCGAATTTAAATATCGGCGAAGCCGCACCCCAAATGGTATTGGCTATTATCAAAGCGAGAATCGGGTTCATTAAATCAGTTTATCAATTTTTTTGCTTTTTATGAAGAAACACAATCAGCTCACCGATGATTCCCGTCATCCCTATCTGTATGCCGACGATAATGAGAAGAACTCCAAAGAGGAGCAGCGGCCTCCTGTAAAGCATCATGTGGAAAAAAACTCTCTGGATGACTAAGATTACTGTTATTAGCGAACCTATAAGGAAAGCCGTACCCCCGATTATTCCAAAAAAATGCAGCGGCTTTTCAGAAAACTTGTAAAGAAAATAGGCGGTAATAGTATCAAAAATGCCGATGATTAATTTGCTCGAGCCGAATTTTGACACTCCGTAAAGTCGTTTTCTGTTAGTAACTTCAACTTCAGTCACTCTGAAACCGTTGTAATAAACCGCCAGCGGAAAAAAACGGAAATTGTTTCCGTAAAAAGCAAAGTCTGTCAAAACTTCCCGCTTGAAGGCTTTGTAACCGCAGTTGATATCGGTATAAGGGGAGCGGAGAAATATTTTCAGGAACTTCGACGCCAGAAACGAATAAGCTTTAACCAAAAAACTATCCTGCCTCTCTTTTCTTATGCCGTTGACCAGATCGTATCCTCCGTCGAGCTTTTTCAATAGTTTCGGAAGATCCTTAGGGTCATCCTGCAAATCCGCATCCATAAAAACTATTATTTCGCCCGCTGCATTTCTAATGCCTGTCAATAATGCCCGGCCTTTGCCTTTTTTCTTTTTATGCTTTATTAATTTGACATTTGATCCGCCAGCTGGCGGATGAAAATTGTCTGTAGATCCATCGTCAACAAGAATGATTTCGTATTCTTTTCCTGTTAATTGTTTATTCAACTGTCCGATTAAAACCGGCAGACTTTCTTTTTCGTTGTAAAACGGAATTATTATGGAAATCATATTTTTTTATAAACTTCAATGCTTTCGGCCCCTTGGTCATCGGAAAATATCATCTTGTATTTCTTGTCTGATGTAAAGTTCGTATAAAATTTTACCGCCAGCGTTCCTTTACCAATATCGCCTATCTCCGCCCTATCTATAATAACATAATCTGCCATTTTGTAGACATCTTGTTTGCTCGCGATAATGTCTTCATCTGTAAAACCCATTGAAGCATAAGCCGGGTCAAACAGAAAATTATAATAATATGTCCTCTCCGTAAAGTAAGGGGCGAGTATCGGAGTCGTGGCGACCTTTATGGCTGGATCCTTAAGTTTTTCTTCCCAATTTTCGACTGTTTTTAACTTTAAACTTGTTTGTTTTCTTAAAATCATCGGGTCCTTTAAAAATTTAAAAGGCAGGGGGCTATAGTAATAAGCTGATATTAGATTAAAAATAATAAAAACAGAAAGAATAGTTTTTTTAATAATTTTATTTTTCAATTTTCCGTCCAAATATTTAAAACCCAATATTGAACTGTAAAAAACAAAGGGAACGATTATCGCATTGTAATGGAAGAATATCGACCTCATATTGTTGTTGAGACTAAAAATATTTATAGCCAGCTCCGGTAAAGCAATCAGGAAGGCCAATGGTGAAAATACCGAATAAAACATCGGCAGCATCAATCTTAAAACATATGAATAGACATCTTTCATGAAAAAATACTTGACGGTAAACAAAGGATGACGGAACAGGTTAAGAATTACTGTTGTCGGGCTGTCGCCAAAATTCTGGAAATAACGGAGGGCAAAATGTGACTCCTGTCGGAAAAAGGGGATGATAAAATAAACTGTAGCAATAAAAAATACCAGACCGAGGAAAAAAGTAAGTGTTCCTATTTTCCTGTCTTTTCTGATAAAAAAAACATAAAGGCCCAAAAAAGCGACAATCAATCCGACATGCTCCTTTGTCAAAAGAGCTAATAATAAAAAAACAAAATACCAAAGATTTTTTTTCTGCAGATTAAAATATAAAGCAAAAAGAAAAAATGTCGTTGCTAGGGTTACGGCGTGAAAATCAAAGAGGTTTGCCCGGGCAACCGGAAAATATAAAAGGTAAAAAACTGCGAAAATTAAAGACAACCATTTCTTTTTCAATATTTTTTCGCTAATCAAAAAAACAGCCCAGGCCCCCAAGGCAACAATAACTGCCTGGCTGACTAGGAGCGTTTCTGCTCCAGGGTAAATTTTATATAAAGGCGCAAATAATACCAATATCGGGTCAAAATGAATTGCCAGGCGGTTTATATTTTTTTTAGTGTTTGGTCTGTCATTTCCAAGAACTTCCCCTGTGAAGTGTTATAAACAACCTGGTTCATTATCCCAAGGTCATAATAATGCGAGTTTAAAGTCCGGAAGCGTTCGATTGACAAATAAGAAAAGAAGACCGCGTATAAAATAATTAAAAACCAGAGAATGATTTGGGTTATTTTCACTGATTGAATATTTTACCTCAAAATAACTGATAAATAGCTGAAATCAACGGTTGCCCGAATGGTATTTTTCATGGACCTGCCTCAATCTTAGATCAGTCACGTGGGTATAGACTTGGGTGGTGGCGATATTTTTATGCCCGAGCATCTCCTGGACCGACCTCAAATCGGCTCCGTGGTTTAAAAGATCAGTGGCAAAGGAGTGGCGGAGGGCGTGGGGGCCGATCCTGAATAATATCCCAGCTACTTTCCGGTATTTGTCGATCATCCTCTCAACCGACCTGACAGAAAGCCTAAAGCCTTCATTGCTAAGGCCTGTTTTGACCTTTGGCCCTGAGTAGCGGATAAAAAGAGGTTGGTACGGGTCGGTGCGGCTGCCCAAGTACTTTTGCAGCCTTTCTTTGGCGTGTTTTGAGAGAAAAACCACTCGAGCCTTGCCACCTTTGCCGATGACGCCGAATTCGCCGCGGTCTAGATTAATTTGCTCCCGGTTTAGGGCGACTAATTCAGATACACGAAGACCTGTAGAAAAGAGCACCTCCAAAATCGCCCTATCTCTGAGCCCGGCTTTGTCTTTTAGGTCCACAGAGGCGAAAAGTTTTTCTAATTCTATAGGCTGCAGAAACTTGAGATTCCTGTCGCGGCTCTTGCCCAGATCTATCATCTCCGGGGCGAGCACAGGCTGTTTCTGCCTTATCAAATAGCGGAAGAAGCTCCTAAGTGCTACTAAAAAGTAATTTTGAGTTTGCCTTTTGAGTGAGCCTTTATAGGGGTTTTTATACTCGTGGGAAATATACAGACGGAAGTCTCTAATAGTCTCATCGTTGATTTTTTCAACAGAAATATTTTTAACTTTTTGGCTTTGCATAAGCCATTGCTTGAAAAAATTCAAGTAATAGCCGTACATGCGCACCGTTTTTAAGGAAAGGTTCTTGTCGAGCTCGCAGTATTCCAAAAAACGCAAAATAGCTTCGTTTATATCCATTACTTTTATATTAAACGACGCGGAAAGTATTATCAAGAAGGATATTCATGGCTTTTTATCGCCGGTATGAAAAAAATAAAAAGCCCTAAAGCCAAAAATACCACTATCGAGCTTCCCAGATAGGGGAGGCTTTTGTGGAACTGGTATAGGAAAGCAGCTGTCAACGGCCCGGCAACCCGTGAGATGGCCATGACGCTTTGGTTTGCTCCACTGACCCGGCCCTGCTTCTTGGCCTCGACGGAACGGGAAATTAGACTGGACAGGGCAGGCTGGACCAAACCGTCTCCGATATTGAGCAAGATGATTACGCCGTAAGTAAATAGTATCGGGTGAAAAAAATACTGGGCGCCGACGAGCAGGATTCCCACGGCATTGAGTATCGCTCCACCAATCACCAGCTTGACATCCCCGAGAACAGGCATCAGTTTGGCAGTTAAAAACCCCTGACTGAAGATATCGACAATCCCGACGACAAAAAGCAGCAGGCCGATGTCTTTGGGCCCCCAGGAAAGTACATCTTTTGAAAAAACCGCCAGATTGCCCTGGAACATAGTTGCCGCAAAAAAATAAAGGAAGGTAACGGAAAAAAGTACTTTCAGGACTTTAATAGAGAGTAGGTGGGAAAAGGCGCCGAAAGGATTGAGGTGGGATAGTTCAAATTTATTCAACCTATGTTCTTCTTTAAGGCTTTCTTTCATGACAAATAAACCCCAAATCGTATTCAGCGCCGTCACGGCTGCCGCAATAAAAAGAGGCGCCGTAAGATGTAATGAACCAGTGATGCCGCCTATGGCCGGGCCGACCATAAAACCAAGGCCGCCGACCGCTCCCAATAAGCCGAAAAATCTTCCCCGGTCTTTCGGCTCGGTGATATCAGCAACATAAGCGTAAACAGTGCTGATATTTCCTCCTGTCAGCCCATCGATAATCCTGCCCAAAAACAGCATCGCCAAAGAACCGCCTATACCCATGAAAATATAACCGATAACGGATCCCAACAAGCTTATTAAAAGAATCGGCTTTCTGCCGAATCTGTCGCTCAACATTCCTAATACCGGCGCCGCCAGAAACTGGCAAAAAGCATAAGAAGACAGAATCAGGCCGACATAAAGGGCGACCAGGCCGACATTTCCCTCATATTTCTGCACCAGAAACGGGATGACGGGAATAATTATGCTGAAACCCAGGAAGTTTAGGAAAGTCGTCACCAGGACAAACATCCATTGCTGATTAGATGATTTTTTATCCATTCAGAAATGATATCATATATAATTCATGAAAAAACTGATCTCTACAGACAGCGTCGGGTTTCTGGGCAGCCCAAACCAGTTTGTCTACCTTTACGAAGATTATTTCAAAGACGGCACTTTCGACGGCGTGGAAATGATTGCTTTTAAACCGATTAACAGGCTGAAAAAATTTATTTCGGTTTTAGAAAAACACAATATTCCGACGGTTTCTTTCCACAGCAAAACCGGGGGGGAGAACCGCCTGCCCGCCCAGTACGGCCTCATCATGACAGTCGTTAATTCTTTTATCTTCGGCGTTGAAGACCTTATTAAAAATTTCAAGGATAAGGAATTTTTGTCCCATACGCCGTACCTGGAAAACGAGCAGGTCAAAAAATTCATCTTTGCCAACAAGCCAAAAACCCTCTGGGTGGAAAACCACCTTTACGGTCAAAAGGGGATTGAAGATGCAAAAAAACTGATCAGCGAATACCGGAAAAACGGCGTCAATACTCACGGCATGCTCGACGTCTACCATTTCCTGGCGAAGATACCGACTGCCAATATGGTAGAAGATTGGGTGAAAATAATCGGAGAAATTGAAACTTATCTTGAATGGTTTTCCGGAATCCATTTTCCCATAGGTACGCGAACGGACGACTCGCTTCCCATCGAAAAAATGACCGACCAGATGCTGGACTTTTTCGGAAAAAAAATCGTCTCCCGCCTCGACCGGGTGGTGATTGAGAATCAGCAGAAATATTTCGGGCTAATTTGTTCAACCAAAAAAATGCTTGACAGCCAAAAAGAAAGAAACCGCGTCAATTTTCTCCGCTTGCGGAAATTTGGCATACTTTGACCAACTTTGACTGCTTTATTGCTACTTGATTGTTAAATTATTATTTTTTATACTAAAAATTATCATTTTTATTATAAAAATGGATAAAAATCCCGATTCTCTCAGAAATTTCTTAGAAATTCCCTACGACCGGCTCGAAGAACTGAACCTTGAATCGAAAAAGAAACGCGTCTCGAATGCAAGTGACGAAGAGTTGAGAAAATTCTACCTAACCTACCTGAAAAAGGAAAAACGCCTCAAGGCCGTCACTATCGGCTTTTCCGACATCGAGGGCAGATTCCACATGCTAGATTACGACAAGAAATTCTTCCTGACAAGTTACGACAATCTTACTTTTGACGGGTCATCAATCCGCGGCTTCTCCCGCCAGGCCGAATCCGACCTAAGGCTGAAAGTGGATTGGCGGGCTTTTTGGTGGCTCCCTTCAGACGTTTTCGGATCGGGGAAAGTTTTGATGATGGGGGAGATTTTTTCGCAGGAAAATAAGCCTTATGAAATGGATGCCCGCGGGCTGCTCAAAACCTTCGCCAAAAAACTCAAGTCAGAAAAAGAATTCACGATTTATGCTTCAAATGAAGTGGAAGGTTTTTTGGTCAAGGGCGAAGACGCCGAGAAAAATTTTAATGAAAAAACCGGTTTCCAGGTTGCCTCTTTCGGCGGCTATTACCATTCCCTTCCCAACGACGTTCTTAAATTATTCATCGACCGGACAGCCGAGGCCCAGCGGGCAATGGGTTTTGAAAATGAAAAAGACCACCCCGAAGTGGCGCCGGCCCAGTTTGAACTGAACTATTCTTATTCGGAAGTTGTCAACGCCGCCGACCAGATCCAGATTTACAAGCTGACTGCCAGGCAGATTGCCCGAAATCTCGGGATGACCGCAACATTCCTGCCGAAGCCGGTGGTCGGCATCAACGGCAGCGGTATGCACACCAATCTTTCCATTTCCAAAAACGGAAAAAATTTATTTTACGATAAAAAAGGCCGCGCCCAGCTTTCTAAATTCGGCTGGGAGGTCGTCAACCGGATTTTATCAAGTGCCAACGACGTCTGTCTGGTGTTAAACAGTAGCGTCAATGCCTACCGCCGGCTCGACCCCCATTTTGAGGCGCCCAATGAAATCAAAGTTTCCGAGGTCGACCGCGGGGCAATGATAAGAATTCCGCTTTTTAACGAAAAATCCAGCCGGATTGAGGTAAGGAGCGTCGGGCCCGACGCGAACCCGTATCTGATGATGTATGTCCTGGCCAAAGTCGCCCTTGAGGGGCCGATTAAAAAAGAATCTGACGACAAAAGACCGAGAATCAGCTACCTCCCGAGCAACATCGACGTCGCCATGCAGAGGTTCCGCAACAGTGACACGATGACAAAAGTCTTAGGCGAAGAGTTCAAGAAAAAATTTCTGGATTTGAAACAGGCTGCGGCCGCGCGCAGCCCGCTTGACCTGGGAACCAGGGTGAAAAACGGCGAAGTCCTTTACCATCACGAAGTCTACAACCAGATTCTCTGGAACGGGTTTTAATTAGTTGATATTTTCGCTTTCCCGCGCTATTATAGGACATTAAATGAAGCGCGAACACTACCGGAGCATAAAATTAAAAGACCTAAGGAGCTTTGTTACTAAAGCATTATTAAGCACTGCTGTAGCTTATTTATTTTTTGCCGTCGGACCTTATAACCAAACATTTGGGATCTTGATAGAAGCTGTCAAAGAAAAAATGCATCCGACCGCTCCTGAATTTTTGACTCAAGAAAATATACCTCATGCTGGCGTATTGGCTGTATTGGGAGGAGGCATCTATCCTGTTGGAACAACCTATGATATTAGTACATTCCAAAAAAGAAGGGAAAGAGCTGCGGCTATCGGCATCGTTGATCTCCATATGGCAGATAAAGTTCTTTTGCTCGACGGCGTGACACCTGATGGAGTGGATGGAGACCTTACTAAAAAATTTTTTATCTCCCAAGAACAGTCATTGGCGAATGGCGGCGATTATTTGCCTGCTGAAAAAATAATGGTTGAAAAAGAATCAACCAGTACTGCGACCAACCTCGATGGATTAAAGAAATATATGAAAGAAAATAATATTAATACCGCCATAGTCGTCACCGATGAATTTCATAGAATAAGGACGGAAGCACTAATAAAAATCAAGAAAATTAAAGCTGTTGTTGTAACGGTCGAACAACTAGCAAGAATGCATAATCACTATGAAATGTTAGCTGTAGTAAGGCAAAACGCTAGTCCTGGCATGAAATGGAGAAATACAAGCGAAACTGTAAAACTATTTACTTTGTTTTTAGATCCTGAAGGTGAAGCTTCCGGCCAGCTGGAGAGTTTATTTGTGAAATAAAGTACCTGTCGATATTATTCCGAGAGCGTCAAAGCAATTCCAGATTTTTCAGCTCTTCCTGTCCGGCCTATTCTGTGAATATAGTCTTCATAAGTCATCGGGGTGTCAAAGTTGATGACGTGGGAGATATTGGCGACATCCAGCCCGCGGGCAGCGACATCAGTCGCAACCATAATCGGAACGACGTCTTCTTTAAACATGCGGATTGCCTGCTGACGCTGGCGCTGGGGTTTGTTTCCATGAATCGCCGTAACCTTGAATCCTTTTTGGAATAAAGCTCTTGAGACATTGTCGACGCCCCGTTTTGTCCGGCCGAAAACAAGAACCTTTTTGAATTCTTCTTTTTTCAACAGCATCAAAAGAGTATCGAGCTTAGTCTTTCCGTGTTCAACTTTGATTATGTCCTGTTTTATATGTTCAAGTGTTTCGTGTTTTTTCACTGAAATGGTGACGGGATTTTTCACAAACGATTGGATGAGTGTTTGTATTTTTGGCGATACGGTTGCTGAAAAAAATAAGGATTGGCGGTTTTTAGGAAGGAAGGAAACAATATATCTGATGTCGTGGATAAATCCCATATCAAGCATCTGGTCCGCTTCGTCAAGGACGATCATGCGGAATGTTTCCAGCTTGAGGATTCTCCGTTCAATGAGATCCTTCAGCCGGCCGGGCGTACCGACAACGATGTTGGGATTACCTCGCAGCTCACGGATTTGTGCATATATAGATGATTGGCCTATGCAAAATGAATTGCTTATGGCCATACCCGACGAAAAATTCCTTAGTTCTTCCAGTATCTGGAGAGCTAATTCCCGGGTAGGAGTAATAATTAAGGCCCGGTATGTACGATCCTTAAGAATTTTTTCAATTAGCGGTATTAAAAATGCCGCCGTCTTACCTGTTCCCGTATTGGCAATACCAATCACGTCTTTTCCATCGCGAATCGAGGGAATACCTGTCGCCTGAATAGGCGTAAGTGTGGTATACCCGTGACGTAAAACCGTCTGTTGTAATTGTTGCGGTAGGTCAAGAGAGTCAAATCTTATCTCCGGCGCTGGTGCTTCTTTAACTGAATTAGTTTTCACCGTAGCCCGGGAAATGTATTCATGGATAGAACCATTAGGTTTTTGAAACCGCCTGGGCCTCCACCTTCCAAATGATTGACTTTGTCTGTGATTTGTATACATACGACAATAGGAAACAAATAATAATGAAGATGTAAGAGCTCAAAAGCTCTTCAAAAAAATTTAGATTAAGAAGAACTTAAAAAGTATTAAAAAATACAAAATTAAGCAGAACTTACTATCTCTGACTAGAATTATATAAGTTAGGTATTACAATTGCAAGTGCAAATTTGTTTTTATTCCAAGAACTTGTCAATATAAGGCTTAACTAAGTCAAACATTTTTTCGTGGCCTGAAGAATTCGGATGCAGTCCGTCGTAAATATATTTCAAATAGTCTTCTGATCCAAAAACAGAATACAAATCCAAGAAGGGGATAGCGTTTTCTTTACAGACTGATTTGACGATATTGTCAAATTTCTTAATTCTTTCATTCAGGTATGCAACATCATACCAGGGATTAGTTCTTTTTTCGTCAACCGGCGTATAACCGACAAACATAACTTTATCAGAAAAGTTTTTGGCTATTTTAATAATTTTATTTACGTTGTCTTTGAATTGTTCGTCTGAAATGAGCGTTTTTTTGTCGCTAAAATTTATTTTTGAGTCGTTGGTGCCGGCGCTGATTAAAATAATGGTCTCAGGATAAAAAAGCCTGGCTTTAATCTCCGGCTCAATCCTTTTTAATAAATCTGACGTTAAGTCTCCAGGGACTCCCAAATTAAATACATGGCCGTGCAGCTTGCTGGGATTATCAAATATTTTTTTAATTACGTAGAGCCTGATTCTATTTGCCCAACCGCCTTGCTCATCCCAGTTACCGTGTGTAGTACTGGCTCCAAAAATCAATACCTGGAATTTTTTCATTAATTTATTATATCAAAGTAAGCTCTTTTTTAATTTTTCCGGAGAAACAAAAAGCAGGGTTTTCATTCCTTAATGAATTTTTTCGCTCCGTTTGTAAAAAGTACGCCTCCCAAATCAAAAACAACCGCTTTAATCATGAAAAAAGTATAACAAACTAATCAGTAGGTCGAAGAGCGTGGTACGAAGTTGGGACTTTTTATTCTTATTGTTTTAGATTGGTAAGATAATTTAGTAGCTTAAACTATGGATAATTTTAACTGCAATTTGAACGTCTTCTAATTCGAAATAATCTTTGTAATTTAACTTTTGTTGAGATGAATAACTAGGAAAGTGACCTTCGAAGACTATAAATTTTGACAGATTATTTTTACTTTTAATATAAGAATTAAACCCAACTCCACCACCTGCTATTACGGCATAATTAGAATTTTCCACATCGCTTAAATATACTGCTTTGTAACTATCGTTTTTAAGATTAAGACTCATTTTTAACTGGCCGTTTATAAGATATAAAGTTTTCCAATTTTTAATAAAGACAGGTGTACTATTGTAATTGGTTATATTAGGACACGCGTCTGTCCTACTTTTACATATAGAAGGACCTCCTTGGACCACGGTATAAAGATACTGTAATTCAAATCCATTCGGGCTGGTAAAAAATAAGTCTTCAGAATATTTATCTTGAGAAATCGCTTTTATTTTCCAATCGGAAGGATAATTGAAAGTTGGACCATCTGAACTTGATTGATATGTCTTCCACTCAATATTTCTTTGCTGTGTTGTTGGATTTAAATAAGAATAAGTATCTATTAACTTATCTTCTGAAGAAATTACACTTTGATAATACCTACCAAACATAAAACTAACAATAGGAAGTAAAATAAAAAGGCTCAAAGCTAAGTATTTTGAAAACGGTGTTACTGTTGATAAATATTTAGGAAGTTTCTTCATAGTTTGATGATAACAGAAAAGCGGAGCACCCGGGTCTGGAACTTTTTAGGCCTTATAGTTTAATGTTTTTTAGGCGATTTTCTACTATTGATATATTTTAAAATTATTTTGAGCAAAAAGAAAATAATTATGGAATTTAGTAATAAGGAAATACTAAAATAAATGTCTCTGTTTAAATAGTCATAGATTCCTGAAAGAACTAGAGATGATGGAAATAATAGGTTCTTATACAGAGAATCAAAGAAAAAACAATGAAGCGTAAATGGACCATACTGCCACATTGGAGATTTGGTAAAACATTCTCTATTTTCAAACAAATTCGATAGTAACTTCATCACAATAACAAACGATGCATAAAAAACAGTTACAAAAAATAAAATATTCTTCTTCATATATAAATCATGTTGTCTAATCCTCCAGGATGCGGAGAGGGGGGGATTCGAACCCCCGAAGACCTTTCAGCCTTATACGCTTTCCAAGCGTACGCATTCGGCCACTCTGCCACCTCTCCAGGATATCCTTATTATACAACCTAAGCTTATTTTTAATTTGAAAATTTACTAAGAGATGTTATATGATTAGATTATGAACGTAGGTATTTTTTATGCTACTTATTCCGGAGGCACTCAGGCAGCTTGTGAATTCTTATCACAAACATTAACTACCGCAGGCCACACAGTAACAATGAAGACGATAAACGAAGTCACATTTGAAGACACCCTGAATTACGACCTGCGCATTTTTGCCTCTCCCAGCTGGGATTTTGAAGGAAAAGAAGGCCAACCGCACCAGGACTTCATAACCTTTTTGGCGAATTCGGCGGTAAAAAAGTTCGCCGGAAAAAAATGCGCCGTCCTCGGGCTGGGCGACTCCTCATACGCCCATTTCTGCGGAGCTGTCGATATCCTTGAAGCTTTTATTAAGGCCGGCGACGGGGTACTGGCGACAGAATCTTTGAAAATCGACGGCTATCTTTTTGACATGGAAAAAAATAACGGTTTAGTCTCCGAGTGGGCAAAAAAGCTGACTTCTTGATATAATTCTACTTATAAACAGGGCGAGTGGCGGAACTGGCAGACGCGCAAGGTTTAGGACCTTGTGTCCGCAAGGACGTGGGGGTTCAACTCCTCTCTCGCCCACATTTTTATGAAAAACTACCAAAAAGAATTGGACTTCGCAAAAAAGATAGCTCTAAAAGCCGGCAAAATAATTCTCAAGAACTTTCTCCATTCAAAAATAGCCATCAAGTCTAACTGGTCACCGGTCACTGAGACTGATTTTGCAGTCAGCAAAATGGTTATTCAAGAAGTAAAAAAATCTTTTCCAAATCACGAGGTATTAGACGAAGAACTGCAAAACAAAAAAAAGGACGCAGAATACCTTTGGGTCTGCGACCCGGTCGACGGAACGATACCTTTTTCACATAATGTTCCTACTTGTGCATTCTCTCTAGCACTTTGCCGAAACGGCAAGCCGGTTGTCGGAGTCATTTATGATCCGTTTATGAAAAGACTTTTATATACTACTGAAAATTATCCGTCTTATTTAAACGGAAAAGTAATAAACGTTAAAAAAGAAAAATTAAAAATTGGCGATAATATATTCGGAATACCTTATTGGAACGAAAAATTTAATGCAAATAAATACTTTGAACTTTTGTTTGCTAAAAAGATAAGGCCGACCTATGTTGAATCGATTGTCTACCAGTGCATGCTCGTAGCAACCGGGGTTACAAAAGTAACGGTAAGCATCCCGGCAATGCCGTGGGATCGGGCGGCTGCCATAATCATTGTTGAAAACGCTGGCGGATTAGTAACTAATGAGGCCGGAAAAAAAGTAACCCCCTTTGGAAATTACGAGTATATGATTGCATCAAACGGAACTGTTCATGAAGAAATCCTAAACATAGTTAAACAGTGTTTAAAAAAATAAATATGAAAACAACTATAGAAGAACTATCTAAAGAAATAGAGTTAATAAAAAACCGTAATAAAAAAGTTGAGGCCGATAAAAATTGGGAAACGAGCTGGACGCGAAAAATTCTTTTGTTTGTTTTTACCTATTTGGCAATCGGATTGTATATCAACGCCATCGGAGTAGAGAAGCCATGGCTGAATGCCGTCATACCAAGCATAGGATTTCTCCTCTCAACTTTAACGTTACCCTTCTTTAAGAATCTTTGGAAGAAATATTTTTTTAAGAGATAAACCACTTTAATTAAAGTCAATCAACTTCCAAACTCTCCCATAAAATAAGCGAGGCGTAGGTTTTATAAGGAGACCATTTTTTGATGATTTTTTCGACCTTTTTTATTCCCGGGTCTTTTTTGAAGCCGTAAATTTTTTTGATGCCTTTTCTCAAACCCAGGTCCCCATGAGAGAAAACATCCGGTCGGCCGAGCGTGAACATGAGAAACATCTCTGCTGTCCAGGGGCCGATACCCTTGACCTGGACCAGCTGCTTTATGACTTCGATATCGCTCAATGAATCTAACGAGGCTAATCGGAGCTTATTGGAAAACACTGCTTGGGCTAAATTTTTCAGATACTTTGCTTTGGCGTTTGACATCCCCGCTCCTCTTAATTTTTCATGCCTTGTCTTCAAAACCGCCCCAGGAGTCAGACCTTTTGGGTAAAGCCTCATGAAACGGCTGAAAATCGCATCAGCGGCTTTGCCCGACAACTGCTGACCGGCAATCGTGTCGCAAAGCTTTAAAAAATAATTTTCCGGTTTTTCTTTTTTGAGAACTTTAAACTCTCCTATTCTCAAAGAAAAAGCGTGGAGAAGGGGATCGTTTTTTTTAAAATGGTTTAGGATTTTTTTGTCCATGCGGATGTCTTTCCTGAAATTCTTTATGAAAAATAACCATATCCAATAATAAATGCATTTTATATTTCTTTATTAACTTTTTTATTTTTTCTTCAAGTTCTTGGCGGTAGCTTTTAGACTGAGAAGAATAAAACTTTTCCAAAACTTCCTTATCCTCGCCTTTCATTTCTACAGACAACCTGTTCCTGATATATTTCGCCAAATTAAGATGTTCTATAAAAATGTCTTTCGTACCTGTCTCTGCCAAAGCTTTGAACAGTTTTTCCAGTTCATCGGTCTGGGCGACAAAGTGGGGGAGGAGCGGACCGATAAACGCATAGGTTTTGATTTTGTTTTCGTTTAATGTTTTTAAGGCCTTCAACCTGACGGAGACGGCTGGCGCGTTTTTTTCGAAATAGTGGGAAATCTTGTCGTCGGTCGAAGTGACGGTTAGCCCGACGACTACGTTCTTCAATTTCTTAAAAACATCGATGTCCCTCGTCACCATGTTTGACTTGGTAAGTATCGAAACTACTCCTTCAAATCCGTATTCAGCCAATATCTCCAGACACTGCCTTGTCAATTTATATTTCGCTTCTGACTGCTGGTAGGGGTCTGTCACCGAGCTCAAAAATATTTCTTTTCCGCGCCCTTTATTCTTTAATTTTTTTATTTCTTTATTTAATAATTCCGGTGCATTGACTTTTGCATAAACATATTCTCCCCAGTCATAGATAGTTTTACCCACAAACCGCCCCATGAACGAGGCGTAGCAGTATTTGCAGGCGAACCTGCAGCCGATGTAAGGATTAATAACGTAGTCTATCCCGGGAATTCCGCAAGGATTCAAAATCGACTTGGCTTCCACTTCTTTAAATTCCATGATTTATATCATAATTGAACAATTGTTCACTGTCAAGGTAGAAAAAAAGGGCTAATTGGTATAATTAGACAAATGGTATTTAAGAAAATACTTCTTATATTTTTTTTCTTATTTATTTTCCCAGTTTCTTCTTTTGCCAAAGACAAGCCGCAGGTAGTTTTTATCAACCAGGTCAGGGGAGAGGAGTGCTGTTCAAAAGGAACTCTTGATAATCTTAAAAAACAAATCGATGCTTTTGTCCAAAATAAGATTCCGGCATATTTCGCCATCAGGTACGATGCCTTAACGGATGACAACTATGCTGGATTCTTAAAACAACAGGCAGCTGAAAATCCTGACCTGATCAAGCTCGCCTTGATGATCGAAATCACGCCCCGATTAGCCAAAGACTCCGGCGTTATTTATAACGATACCGAGGAAAGATGGTTTGAGGCGCAAAATTCTTTTACCATCGGTTATCAGATTGACGACAGAAAAAAAATCATCGATAAATTGTTTTCTGCATTTAAAAAAGACTTTGGCTTTTATCCCGGTTTAACATCCGCCTGGATGGTCGACACTAATTCTTTAAACTACATGCATGATAAATACAAGGTTCTAGCCCATCAGATAACGCGTGAACAGTGGGGGCAGGATACTTATACACTTTATGGAGGCCCGCCCCATTATCCTTACCCAGCTTCAAGAAACTGGGTTTTCATTCCTGACTTTGACCAGAAAGACCCGGTTTTAATGTTAAGGCAGACTGTAACCGATCCTTTATACAACTACGGTGAAACAAAAAAAGCTTACACGTCACAAACCAATGACTATCTCAACGCCGGGCTGGATTTCGAATATTTTAAAAAGTTGGCCAATCAAGCCTTGTTTGAACAGAAAACCACCGGTTTTGCTTTGCTTGGTTTGGAAAACGCCAATGACGAAAAATACCAGGATGAATTTTTGAAACAAATTGAATATGTCAACCAATTGAAAGATAAAATAATTTTTCCTGATCTGCAGCAGCTGGCCGGATATTGGCCGAAGCAAAAAAATACTTCTTATTCAGGCAGGGACCTTTTCAACAACACAGACAACCGGGCAGAATTCATTACTGGCCCCGGCAGCCGGCAGAGGATAAGAATTTATAAAGGCAAAACTTTTATAACCGACTACCGTTATTATGACAAAAATCTGACCGACCCTTACAACGGCTATGTCGCCAAAAAATACGGCTACTGGATAGCCCCTTATGCAATAGACTATTCCCACGTTTATAAACCCGGCTCTATTTTCGCGGATACCCAAAGCGATCTTGTTATTGAAAAGCTATTGGATAATAAAATCAAAAAACTCGACGCAGAAAAATTCAACAAAAACAGACTGGACGACTACCCTTATTTTATGCCCGAGCCGGTCGACCGCAACATCGACCGTATAAGAAGCAGGGTAGAGATAAACTACGGAAAGACAATCGAAATTAAGTTTTCCGCCAAAGACCGATTGGGTTATCCCGTAAGCATCAACAAGCCTTTGACAATCAAAACCGATCCAAAAATTGAAGACATCGTCAGCCAGACTGATTCTGCCGAACATTTTTTCTATCTGCTTAATAATAAAGAAATTATACTCGTAATCACTCTTACTTCAGACAAAAAAACGGTTAAGCAGATCTTTCTTTTTCCGAAGCTTTTTCCTTTTGTCAAACTGTCATTTTGATCTAAATGACTCTTACATGATTTTCAGCTGATATTCAGCTTTTGATCTATAATTAATTTATGGTAAACATAATCAAGAAATTATTAGTTTCGCTTTTTATAATCGTTGCTTTCGTTATTTATACAAGCTTTAAAAACGAAAACCAGCAGGAAATCGCCGTTTTACCTCCGCCAAAAAATAATCAGATAATTCCAGCCGTTCCAACTACTACATCAACACGCGAACCAGTAACTTCAGCTCCGGTTTCGGCATCTACCCCGACTCCGGCGCCGACAAAACCCGTCAACAACGGCCAATATAAAGACGGCAGTTATACCGGGCCTGCAGCTGATGCTTTTTACGGAAATATCCAGGTCCAGGCAGTCATTTCCGGCGGTAAAATCACCGCAGTCAACTTCCTCCAGTACCCAAATGACAGAGAAACATCAATAATGATAAACACCCAGGCCATGCCGTATTTGCAGCAGGAGGCAATCCAGGCCCAATCCGGCAATGTCAATATTGTATCGGGCGCCACCGACACCAGCCGCGCTTTTATAGAATCTTTAAATTCTGCTTTAACCCAGGCCAAATAAAATGAAACAGACTCGTCTTATAATGGGGATGCCCGTAACCGTTGAAATAGTTGACAAAAACGTCCATCCTGACTCAATCGAAAAAGTTTTTGACTACTTTCAATATGTCGACGGTAAATTCAGCACTTATAAAAACACCAGCGAAATAACAAAAATCAACCTTGGAGAAATCAAGAAGAAAGACTGGAGTCCTGACATGAAAAAAATTTTTAAACTAAGCGCTGAGACCAAAAAACAAACTAATGGTTATTTTAATATAGAACAAGCCGGCTTTTTTGACCCGTCGGGCATCGTCAAAGGCTGGGCGATTTTAAACGCGGCTGAACTTTTAAAAAAGATGGGCTACAAAAATTATTATGTCGAAGCCGGAGGAGACATCCAGGTCTCAGGAAAAAACAATAAAAACCAATACTGGCGGATTGGCATCAGAAACCCTTTCAACCGGTACCAAAATGTAAAAATAGTCAGTTTAAAAAACCGGGGCATCGCCACTTCAGGAACTTATATCCGCGGGCAGCACGTATACAACCCTTACCTTCCTAAACAATCAATAACCGATGTCGTCAGTCTGACCATCATCGGCCCGAATGTCTACGAAGCTGACCGCTACGCCACAGCCGCTTTTGCCATGGGAAAAAACGGAATTGCGTTTATCGGGAAAATAAAAGGCTTGGAAGGATATATGATTGATAATAAGGGACAGGCTACTTTTACGGGCGGTTTTAATAATTACGTTGTCCATAAAAATGAAAATAATTGACGACTTTTTAAATCAGATCACCATGTACCGCCTCGTTCTTTATTATCTGATCGGCCTCGTTATCGTAGCAGTAATTTACAGCGCTTTTAACCTCCTGCCTTATGACCCGATAAATATTATTTACTCTTCGTTATTTTTGGTTATATTCAGCGACTTCGTCAACGATTTATTGGCTAAGATTTTTGACGCGCCGACCAATATCGAATCAGTATATATAACCGCCCTAATCCTTGTGCTGATTATCAACCCGGTCAAGATTGTCGCCGACTTTTTATTTTTAGCCTGGGCAGCTGTTTTATCGATGGCTTCTAAATATATTTTTACGATTAACAAAAAACACGTTTTCAACCCGGCGGCTATCGCCGTTGTTCTGACGGCTTTTTTTCTTAAGCAATCTGCCAGCTGGTGGGTAAGCAATCTATCTCTTCTTCCTTATGTCATTATCGGAGGACTGTTGATAATCCGGAAAACCCAGAGAGAGAAAGTAATTTTGACTTTTATTTCCGCGGCAGTTTTGACGCTAATCGCGTTTAATTTATTAAAAGGTCCTTTTTCTTTCCCCAGCATTTTATCAAGAATGTTTTTCCATTCATCGCTTTTTTTCTTTGCCTTTGCCATGCTGACCGAGCCTTTAACCATGCCCAACACTTTGAACCTGCAGATGATTTTTGCCGCAATCGTCGGATTTTTGTTTGTCCCTAACGTTCATGTCTTTAGCATTTATTCAACGCCGGAGCTGGCGCTAGTTGCTGGAAATATTTTTGCTTATTTCGTCAACCCAAAGCAAAAATTGGTCATCCGCCTCAAAGAAAAAATAAAACTGACAGCGGACACTTATGATTTTATTTTTCCTTTGGAGAAAAAACTGGATTTTACACCCGGACAGTATATGGAATGGACCCTTGCTCATGAAAAAGCCGACGTCCGCGGTAACCGACGTTATTTCACCATCGCCTCATCGCCGACAGAGAACGAACTTCGAATCGGTATAAAATTCTACGAACCTGGAAGCAGCTATAAAAAAACCATGCTGGCAATGGATGAAAAAATACCAATCGTCGCCTCACAGATAACCGGCGATTTCACCTTGCCGAAAGATAAAAACAAGAAGCTTGTTTTTGTCGCCGGAGGGATAGGAGTAACTCCATTCAGAAGCATTATTAAATATTTAATTGACACGAACGAACTCCGCGACATAATAATTTTATATTCAAACAGATATAAGTCAGAAATTGTTTATCAGGATATTTTTGCCGAAGCGCAGATAAAATTGGGAGTAAAAACCATCTATACCTTAACCGATATCACCCAAGTGCCTGCTGAATGGATGGGGGAAAAAGGAAGAATCAATGAGGAAATGATAAAAAAAGAAGTTCCTGATTTTAAAGAAAGGATTTATTATCTGTCCGGACCCCACAATATGGTTGTCGGATTCGAGAAGGCTTTAAAAAATTCCGGAATAAGCAAAAAAAATATAAAGATTGATTTTTTTCCCGGCTTCGTCTAATCAAAAATATAATAGGCGGATTTTTTAAAGTAATATATTTTTGAATAATTTTTTTTATCTAAGTCTTTCTTCGTCAAGGCAGTCAGACAGGTTTCGTCTATTATTGTTTCATTGAGATTCTCCGGAACAACTGCTTCGTTAGCATAGCACGCCTCGAATCTATTTTTGTTGAAAAAGTAGCGGTCATAATTTTTTTTGAGCATTTTGGGCAAAGTTCCCAGCTTTTCTTTTGTCAAATCGGACATAAACAGATAACTAAGAAATGTTGAGTACGGCAGGGGAGACCTGACGAGGTATTTTTTAGTGGAACCGTTTAAAAAAACCGAAAGCTCTTTGTCTTTTTCATTAAAAATATTCGCATAGAGCTGCGGCCTGATGGAAAAATAATTGTAAAAAAATGTTCCCGCCTCAAAAACAATTGCTGCCAGAAAAATAAGAATAATTGAGTATTTTAAATATTTATTATATTTTTTCAGTTTTTCATATCCAAAAATCATTCCTTCGGCGATCAGGGCCGAAAGTCCTACTGCAGCCAAAGACGAACGGATGGAAAAAGTCAAAGAATAACTATTGATGACCGATGGAATCATTCCCAGAACTGCCAACCCTATCAAAAAATAACCGCCCAGCGTCTTTTTATTCAGAGAAACTATCCCTAAAAAATAGAATAAAAAAAATGAGGCGAAAAACTGTCCGGCGACTCCGTTATTGTATTGGGGAATATAATCACCGGATTTAAACAAATAAGACAGTCCCAGGCCTTTTAGTAAACTATTAAAGATATGTGTAAACTGCCCTAACAATGTTTTTCCGCTGAAGAAAATTATCTCGTTCATAGACCTTGACTTCAAATTATTTTCTATAAAAAAACTGATTATTATCGAAAATAAAAATAGCAAAAAATAATATGTCGAAGAAACCAGGTATTTCTTTAAGGAAAATTTCTTTGAAATCTGTTCGTATAACTCAAAGTAAAAAGGAACAATAATGATTAACGGCCGAAAACCCTGATAGGAAAAAAAGGCAAAAAAATAAAACAGACAGGAAAGAATTTTTTTTCTGCGCAGCTGAAGTATTACCGCCGTCAGTAAAAAAGGCAGAGCCAGATTTATTTCCAAACCCATCCGGCTTATGTTGAAAATCCAGGGGCTGAAGCAAAAAACTAGAGCCGTCAAATAAGAAATGTTTTTTTTCTTTGTCAATAAAAAAACCAGTTCAAATATCAATAAAGGAAGGAGAGACGCCGGCAGGACAAAAGCCAGGCGGGAGTTAAAGACATTTCTAACTATGGGCAGCTTCCACCATAAAACGTCATAGTACATGGGAATCAACGGTGAATTGGGTGAGATTCTTTCGAATTTAAGAGGCATATAATTTCCAAAAAGGTCGTGGCCGGTCTTGGATATCGAATACCCTGTCAATGACAGATCACGTTCATCCGGAAGAAGAAAGCTTTGGTCAAGAAAGACTATCCTTAATATAAGGAACAAAAAACTGACGCCGATAATGATTTTGAACCGGTCCATCTTAGGGCTATTATAGTATAATATCCTTTATGAATAACAAAAATATACTGATTGGCGCAGTTTCAGTTGTCGGCACCTTTATCCTTCTGTTTATCGTCTATTCCCTGGTCAACACTCCCCAAAAAACCGACTTTCCCGAAATCAATCAAGTGAGAAGCAGCGACCATACTTCCTGGTCAAAAGATAACAAAAACCTACTAGTAGAATACAGTGACATCCAGTGCCCGGCCTGCAAAAGCTTCCACGACCTTTTCCGGACTTTTGAAGCTTCATCCAGCCCTGACTTTAAAATCACCCAAAAAACTACTTTGGTTTTCCGTCACTTCCCGCTATTTCAGATTCATCAGAATTCGCTGGTTGCCGCTTATGCAGCTGAAGCAGCTTCTCTCCAAGGCAAGTTCTGGGAAATGACTAATGCTTTATATGACAAGCAGGTCCAATGGTCAACTCTTGGAAACCCAAGGGATTTTTTCACCGGCGTCGCCAAAGAATTAAAGCTCGATACGGATAAGTTCAAAAAAGATATGGATTCTCAGGCTGTCAAAAACCGCGTCCAAGCCAACTTAACCGAAGGTAACAATATTGGCGTCAACTCAACTCCAACTTTTTTCCTCAATGGAAAAAAGGTTGATGTCAATTCTATCAATGATTTTAAAAAATTGCTCAACTCCCAATGAAGAAAAAAATCAACGTCGGCCTTGTTTTTGGCGGAAGAAGCGGTGAACACGAAGTCTCGCTCTTATCTGCCAAGTCAATCTTTAACGCCCTGGACAAAAATAAATATAACGTCTTTCTAATAGGTGTTGATAAACAGGGCCACTGGCTTCTGGGTAACCCGGCAAACTATCTGCTCCACTCGGAAAATCCAAAATTAATCGCCCTGAATAAATCCGCGGCAAAAACCATCACCCCTGTCAGCAAAGCGGAAAAAGGGGAAATAATCGCTGTAGAAACAGGAAAAGAATTGGGCAAAATCGACGTCTTTTTTCCAATTATTCACGGAACATACGGCGAAGACGGAACTTTGCAGGGAATGTTCGAGATGATTAACGTCGCTTATGTCGGAGCCGGCGTCACCGGATCGGCCATTGGCATGGATAAGGATTTTCAAAAAAAACTTCTCAAGCAGGCCGGCTTAAATGTCGCCGATTTTTTTACCGTGAAAAAAAGCGCTTACAGCGATAATACGATCGGCGAAGTTGAAAAAAAATTCAAGTATCCGGTGTTCGTCAAACCGGCAAACCTGGGCTCGTCTGTCGGAATATCAAAAGCCCATAACCGGAAGGAATTAATTGAGTCTATAAAAGACGCCTACAAATACGACACAAAAATAATGGTCGAAGAATATATTAAAGGAAGGGAGATAGAATGTTCGGTGCTGGGCAATGACAACCCCGTAGCTTCTGTACCCGGTGAAGTAAAACCCCACCATGAATTTTACTCCTATGAAGCAAAATACATCGACGAGAACGGAGCCGGCCTGATTATCCCGGCTGACCTCCCTAAAGAATTGACGTTAGAGATCCAAAAAGCCGCCGTCAAAACCTTTACTTCGCTCGACTGCGCCGGCTTTGCCCGGGTTGATTTCTTTTTGACTCCGGAGAATAAAGTATATGTCAATGAAATCAACACGCTGCCGGGTTTTACCAAAATCAGCATGTTTCCCAAACTTTTCGGCGCGACGGGAATTCCATACGCTGAACTTTTGGATAGGTTGATAAATCTGGCTTTGGATAAAAAGAGAGAAAAAGATAAGCTCGCCCGCAGTTATACTCCCTGAAAAAATTCGTTTTTTTTCTTCAGCCAAAAACCGTTCTGGCGGCAAAGTTTTCTGGCATCTGATTTTTCTTTGAGAATTTTTTTTACGGCTTCTTCCAAAAATATTTCATTTTGCGATCCCTTGACCAGGATAACGGCCCGGTAGGGGAGAGACTTTCGCAGAAAATCTCCGACCTCAACCGCCGACTTGAACCATCTGCCTTTAATTTTAGGAACAATATATTTTTTCATGTTTGGCCCGACGCAAAAAACCTGGTCGGTTTTCAAATCAATAATTTTTTCGGCGACCGCCTCGTGCTCCATCTTTGTTTCCTGCCCTAGCTCCCTCATGTCGCCTAATATCAAAACAAGCGGCCGGTTTTCTTTTTCAGACAGCTCTTCAGCCATCTCCAGGAAGGTCAAAACCGAGGCCTTGGAGGCATTGTACGATGAATCAATAATAATCGACGAGTTTACGCCGGCGAAAATACTGCTGCGTCCGGCAGGCACAGTAAAGTTCTTTTCCAAGCCGTTGGCAATCTGTTTGTCAGTTAATTCCAGGCTTTTCCCGACCGCTATCGTTGCCGCAAAAACCTCAAGATAACCCTTAGGCAGTGCGAAGTTTTTTATATTTATTTCCAATTCATTATTTGTTTCTGTCAGAAAATATTTGAAGGAAGTTTTTTTCAGGTCGACTTCGTAACCGGTAAACTTAATGTCCGCCTCATCATTTTTCCCAAACGAAATGAGATTTGCTTGCGGGGAGATTTGAGATTTGAGATTTTCATTATATATTCCTACAACCGGATTGACTTTATTAATAATCTTGAGCTTCTCTTTGGCGATTCTTTTGACAATATATTCGAGCCTTTTGTCTTCGCTCAAATCCTGCTTGAACAGTTCGTCAAACTGAAGGGTGTGGACCGGGTAGACATTTAAAACCACGGAAATATCAGGATGGACAATCGACAATAAGTAGTCCATGTTTTTCGGGGGAAGGGGGGAGTCAATCCCCATTTCGACAACCAGGTGGCTTATTCCTTTTAAGTGATTGATTTTAAAGGGGGCGGAGAAAACTATTCTCAGCCAATCGGAAAATTCATAATGGCCCGGGTCAATTCCCAAAATGCCCAGGGGAATGCCCGTCTCGGAATTACCTTCCTTGATGACCTGGACTTTAAAATAATCTTCCATCATGGCATGGACGGCATTTCTCGTCGAGGACTTCCCGACCGAACCGGTAATGCCGATTACTTTCGGTTTGTGCAAAAAAAGGGAAAGCCTGGCAAAAAAACGCAGGTAATAAAGTAAAATCCAGGCAAAAATATTTTTCATATTAATATACTTTGACTAAACCTTTTTGCAAAACTTTCTTAAAACTCGAATATAGAAATAGAATAGATAAAATCAGATAAAACAAATTAATCACAAAACTTATATAAAACTTTCCCGGGTCAGTATAGCCTTTAGAGATAATTTCCCTGGCGCCTTCGAAAACATAGCTGGCTGGAATAAACAAGGCAATTTTTTGCGCCCAGCCGGGGAGCGTTGAAACCGGGTAATAAATAGCGGCAAACGGCCCTATAAGCCAAGCAAAAGTCCAAGCCAAAGTCTGGACTTTGGTGCCGAATCTTAATATTAATCCAGAAACCAAAAAACCGACCCACCACCCGGTCATAAACATTAAAAATATGATCGGAATAAAATACCAGCTGAAAAAAAACATCTGTATTTTATAAGCCAGGTAGATAACCAGCATGGCAAAAGGAAAGCTCATCGCCGCCTTGGTGATGCCGACAATGATAAACGACGTCACCCACTCGCTGAAATTAATCGGCGAAACAAAGATATTAATCATATTTCTGTTCCAGAGCTCCTCAAGCAGATTGACGGTTATCTCGTACTGGGCCCGCCAGACAATGAGCCAGAACATATGGCCGGACAGAATAATGAGAATGATCGGCGGCGCGTTCGGAGCAAATGACTTGAAAAAAGTACTCGTCAATCCCCAAATCATCAAATCAATTGTCGGCCAATAAAAGGCATCTCCGATCCTGTCCCAGCTGTGTCTGAACAGATAGTAAAACCGCAACACCAAAGCATAAATTCTGTTAAATTTCATCTTTTGCTTTCTTCGGGGCAACTTGTAAAAAATAATCTTCAAGAGTCGGTTTGTCTATGCTTATCTGGTCATACACAACCCCTCTGTCCATCAACTCTCTCAAAAAACCCGGGATGTCTTTTTCTTTTAAGTCGACGACGATATTCCTCGCTTCTAATTTATAATGCACCTTTTTGTTCTGGCAGATTTCGATTGTCCTTTTGAGTCCGTCAGGAACGTTGAGGGCGACGTGGCAGATCTCAATCGTCTTGGCTAATTTTTCCGGAGTGTCGTTGGCGATTACTTTTCCGTGGTTGATAAAAACGACGCGGTCGCAGACTTCCTCGACTTCACCCATATTATGCGACGTCCAGATAATTGAAACATTAAACATGTTTCTTTCTTTTACCAAAATCTTTCTTATGTAGTCGGAGGTCTCCGGATCCAAAGAGGCAGTCGGTTCGTCGAGAAGCAAAACCTTCGGGTGATTGATAAAAGCTTTTGCCAGATTGACCCGCGTCACTTCGCCCGACGATAGTTCTTTCATCTGTTCTTTAAACAATTTATTCAGCCGGAAAACCTCGACTAATTTTCTAACTCTTTCTTTTCTGTTTTTAATTTCATAAAGATAAGAAGTATAGGTGAGATTTTCCTCGACGGTCAAAAGCCAGGGCAGCTGGGTATAAGTCGAGGAAAAATTGACTTGCTCCAGAATCTCCTCCCGGTTTTCCAGCAGGTTTTTGCCAAAATACCTGACTTCGCCGTTGGTCGGAGTCAAAACACCCAGAAGCATCTGGATAGTCGTGGTTTTACCGGCTCCGTTGGCTCCTAAAAGACCCAATATCTCGCCTTCCTTCAAAGAAAAGGAAACATTGTTTACCGCAGTAAACTTGCCGAATTTTTTCGTCAGGCTCATAGCCTGTAGGATGTCCATATTCTGATTATAGCAGTTTGCTTGCCAAACTTAAAAAAGAGCCTAGTAGTAATATAAAATTGATTTTTTTATTATTTATAGTAAAATATTGCCAATGGCCAAACCAGAGTTAAGCGCGCTTCTTTCACAAAAAGTAGCTGGAACGAAATCTAGCCCTATTCGAGATATCCTTAAATTGACAGAAAATAAAAACGTAATATCACTCAATGGAGGTTATCCCGCTCCTGAAAGTTTTCCTATCGAAACAATACGTAAATTGACTGGAATCGTCATTGATAAGGGTCCTGATATATTCCAATACCAAAAAACTGAAGGTTATCAGCCGTTATTAGACGTTTTACCATCTTTCTTATCTCGAAAGAACCGTCAAGTAATTTCTACTTCAGAAAATATCGCTATTACCGCTGGTTCACAACAAGCTTTAGATATTATTGGCAGATTATTTATAGATCCTGGAGACAAAATAGCCGTTGAGTCGCCAACTTATTTAGGAGCTCTTCAAGCTTTTAATCCGAATCATCCGCAATATATTGAAATCGCTACAGACAGCGACGGCATAATTCCAGCAAGCCTCGAACAAGCTTTCATTGACCATCCCGATATTAAATTCCTTTATACAATACCAACTTTTCAAAATCCAACCGGTAAGACGATACCACTTAGTAGAAGAACAGAAATTGCTGATATCTTAAAAAAATACGGGAAACTAGCCATTGAGGACGACCCTTATAGTGAAACTCGATTTGAAGGTGAAGATATTCCTTCGTTACAATCGATGGCCCCTGATAATGTTATACATCTTTTTACTTTCTCAAAAACCTTTGCTCCCGGATTTAGAATAGGCGGAATAGTTGCTCCAAAAGATTATATTGATGAAATCAATAAACTTAAACAGGGAATGGAATTATTTACAGGAGGCTTTGATCAAGCCCTGGTCGCGGAATATATTAAGGGCGGATATCTAGATGAACATGTTAAAAGAATTGCTGAAATTTATCGACCAAGAAGAGATATGATGGCTCAAGCAATAACAGAACATTTTCCTGATATTTTTGATTTTACCGTTTCTCAAGGAGGTTTATTTATTTGGGTTTCCTTGAAAAAAGACGCCCAGCAATTAGCCAGTAAAATAAACATGAAGGAACTTTTGGATGAAGCAATAAAAGCCGGAGTAAGTTTTGTTCCCGGGGCAGCTTTCTTTGCTAATAGTAAAGGAAATGAAATTGCAATGAGATTAAACTTTAGTAATCAATCTGAAGAAAATATTGTTAAAGGTATAAGAATTATTGGAGAACTTATTAATGGTAAACTTTCACTCGCCTAACGGGTATTTATCCAGGGAATAGGGGATAAATAGAGCTTCATAACAGTAAAAATGGCATGGTTCTTGCGGGAATTCTTATCCGAGTTCGAGCCTGACCAGGCACAGGCGTTGGAGAGGATAAATGGGTACAAATAAGAGGGAATAAACCAGAGATATTAATAATTAATCACTAATTATTAATTTTAATTTTTGCACAAATCCCACCACTTCTCCTGTTCCAGCCACGGTAGACATCGTAAAAGGTTCAATTTACGACGTTATATGCGTTTATTCCTCCAACCAGAGATATCCCTAATTTGCCATTTCCTTCCTTGGATTTTTTTGTCCATAAATCCCGGAGAATAAGATCCTATCTCCTCCCGAATACCTCTCTTATAACTCTTCTTTTAACCGCTCTTTGACCAATCAATTGAGTCCTTTATTATTAAAGATAAACGCTTCTCTTATACACAGCTACGTCTATTAATTTTTAGAGCATATTTTTGCTCTAAACCCTCTCTTTTGAGGCTAAATATATAAGAAATGGCATTAGCGTTTGCAAGAGAAACGAGCGCTAAGCCAATTTAGATTGTTGTGATAACCTAAGTATTAAATTTTGAGGCTAAATTCTAAAGCTTATCCACAAAACTCTTACATACTGCTTGGAGTATAGTGACGGTCTAAATATATCAAAACAGCCTCGTCTGTAAATTTAATTAATTATCCTATAGTTATTTAACGTCTCAGCATATTTACTATAGGATAATTATTCACGTTCGTGAAGATTGCCTCTTCCCTCTTCCCTGCTTCGGGTGTCACCAACTAATCGACAGCACGGTGATTATTAATACGAAGATTAATACGAATACGTATTCACGGATAGTTTCTTTAAATAGTTTTTCGTCAATGTAATTATAGACAACGCCTCCGAGGCTGTAATAAGAAGCGGTTATGAAAAGCGAGGCGATGGTCGACCGCAAAGGAATGAAGCTGATTAAGGCGGTCAATTCAGCCATCAGAATTGAGATAAACCAGGCATAGTGCAGTACTTGGCTTTCCAGGTGTTTTTTCAGCCTGATCGTCCAAAATAGATGGAGAGCCAAAAGAAAGCTCGCCCCCCCGACCACGACCACGTTAATCAAAAAAAATCCTTTTAAGGAAAAAAGAATATTAAAAATAAGAAAGGCGACTACGGCCTGATAGAAGAAGTTGATGGAAAACCCTGCCCGGTAAAGCTGGAGGTTCTTCTCTACCCCAACATTAAAAATATTGGCGCATAAAAGTACGGCGTATAAAGAAACCGCATAAATGAACATAAATGACAGTCTGGTCAGCCAGCGGCCGGGAAAAAGAAAATAAAACATGTAAAAAAAGACGGTCAGAGTTACCGGCATAAAGAAAAGTCCGAACCAACCCATTTTTTCAATTCCTTCAAGAAGCGAAAAATATGTCAAAAGATAGGAGACTAAAAAAAGGACCGGAATGAAGATTAAGGCTTTGTCAAAATAAAAAAACGTTGAAAAAAGCATCAAAAAACTCAAAACAACGACTGAAATCACCAACCTCAACCTCTTCTCTATCTTGATGGCTCTCTTTTCAAAAGATTTAAGCAATGTTTGTAAATACTTTTTGTACATCATCCAAATCCTCCAATAAATTAACTAGTTCGGAAATTCTTTTTATTTTTTCGTCTTCCTCCAGGGGAATTGTTGTTTGAGGCTTAAAATCAATCTCGGCAGAATCGTATTTGATGTCATTGAGAATATTTTTAATATGCCCAAGCTGCTCATAAGGAAAATAGATGTAGTATTTTTGGTCGTCTTCGGTAATATCAAAAGCCCCCAACTGGTCGCCGATGGCGAGGATCTTATCCTGGTTCATTTCGGATTTTTCAAAAATTATCAAGCCGCACTTTTTAAAAAGATAAGCCACAGAACCCATGCTTCCCAGCTTGCCCTGATGTTTTTCTAAAATATTCCTGATTTCACTCATGGTCCTGTTTGGATTGTCTGTAGTGCCGTGAATAATCATAGATACACCGTAAGGAGCAAAGGCTTCATAGATAATCTCTTTTAACTGGCTTTTATCAGGCCCCGAGCCTTTTTCAATCGCCTTCTTGATATTATCTTTGGGCATATTGGACGCGTGGGCTTTTTCTATTGCGAGTCTAAGTTTGACGTTATTTCCTGGTTCGACAATGCCGCCGCCTTCCAAAACTGCCAGAGTGATAATCCTTGAAAGTTTGGAAAAAACATTTCCCTTGACTTTGTCGTTGGCCATTTTTGTTCTTTTGATGTTAGCCCATTTGGAGTGACCTGACATATTGAGATAATTATACTTGACAAATAATTAATTTGAAATATACTAATCCTTAATCCCTTATGGAAAATGTCCACGTCCTCGAACAAACAGCCATCAATGCCGCGATCAATTCTGACTGGGAACAAGCCGTTAAATCCAACGAAAAAATCATCTCCCACGACAAAAAAAATGTCGACGCCTATCTCAGACTGGGATTCGCCTATCTGCAAAAAGGCAAGATTAAGAAGGCCAAAAATATTTACCGCAAGGCGCAAAAACTCCAACCTGGTAACTATCTTATTGACGAAAACCTGGAAAGAATTAAAATTCTCGAGTCAAAAAGAGTTTCCCGCCTCCCTCCCACCAACCTGAATCCTTATGCATTCATTGAAATCCCCGGAAAAACTAAAACCGTCACCTTGGTCAAAAGCGGCCAAAAAATCGTGCTGGCAAGCCTTTCCATCGGACAAGAGGTTTTTTTGCTGCCAAAAAAAAGACGTGTAGAAATCAGGTCCAAAACCAAAGAATACATCGGCTGCCTCCCTGATGACATTTCAAAACGACTGACCATTTTTATGAAAGCCGGAAGCCATTTCAGCTGTTTTATAAAAGAAGCCAATTTGAAAACGGTTGCCGTGTTTCTCAAAGAAGAAAAAAGAGGCAAGAGAGTCGCCCGCTATGCTTCTTTTCCCATCAACACCCAGTCTGACTTAGCCAATATCAATTTAAGCGACGAGGAAAGCAAAGATGACGACGCTGAGGAGATATCCGACAACGATCTGGAAAAATTGGCCGAGACTCTTTCCAACGACGAAAAAGAATACCTTCCTTACGAGCCGGAAGAACGGGAAGAAGGAGAAGAATAATGCTTGGTCCTGCCTTTGAGAAACAGAATTGTTCCTTTTATTTTTCTCGATAATAACAGTTGCTTAATCTCTTTTGGAATCCCAAAATCCTTCATAGACCTGGCTGCCAAAAATAAAGCTAGAGCAAAAATTAAAACAAAAGAGTAAAACATATTATTTTACTGCCCAATCTTTTTCTAAACTGCCTACTTCTAATATTATATCAGAGATGGTTGTTTCTCCTGTTTTGACCGGGCAACCAAAAAAATCCGACAAAGCTCTGCCGACAACATCTATTTTTTTAGCAATAATCCGGCAGTTGGCAGTATCCGAATCCGACTGACTTATATCGACCACCTTAATCCCCTCTCCATCAATAATTTGACTCAAAAAATTGGCCGTTGAATAGCTTTTTGTATAGATTATTTGAACATTCGTGCCAATATTTCTATAGGACTTTTTGTAAAAACTTCCCTGAAAATCCCTGCCGAACTGACTTTGGTCAAATAGAGCCTTAGTGAGGGAAATAATTTTATAGTTGGATTGGTTTCTGTCAAATAATTTACCCAGCAAAAAAAGCCTGTCGATAAAATTAGCGTTTGATTTTGAGAGAAAAACCTCGCTAAAACCCGGAAAGTTTGGCGAGTCAAAATTATCATAGTAAATTTCTGTTTTTACTGGATAAAAATAGAGGTCGATGAAAGAAGAAGTCGCCCCGGAGAAAACCTTTTTTAAGAGTACCGGCTTGTCTTCCAAAGAGACTAATTTCCCGAGGGCGCCGACTTTATAATTGCCATAACCTCCCGGCACCAAAACTTCAGCCGAAGAAGGAAAACTAAAAAGATAGTTGACGTCGTGTTGCGAAAGAGAAAAAAATGTCGTGTTTTTAGAGTAAAAAACTACATTGATCCTTTCTTTATTTTTCAAAAAAACCGACGTAGTGAGATTCTTTATTAGCCAATAAATCAAAAAAAGAAATAAGAATAAGAAAATTGGAAAATTTTTGACTTTATTAGGCGATGCCATGTTCGATTTTCAAGCGACGAATTTTATTAATAATTTCGCCTTTATCCAAACGGTGCCAGAGGTAGATTTTCTTGATAATCGAAAGCGAAGCTTCAAATTCGGGCTGAACTACTATGTTTACCCCAAGATCTTTCATCCTTGTCTGGTCAGATTCCCGGTGCACGCGACTGATAATAAAAATGTTTTTATTAAGTTTCTTGGCGTTGAGTACTATGGCTTCCTGGGTATACCTTTCCGGCAGAGCAAGAACCAATATAATCGCTTCGTCTACCTGGGCGTAATCAAGGATGTCAAGATCTGAAGGGTCGCCATAAATTATATTCACTCCCTGTTTCTTGGCTTTTTCGACGATATAGAGATTATAATCTATGGCAATATAGGGAATATTAGCCATCATCAGCGACCGCCCAATGTAGCTCCCGATCCGGCCGTAACCGCAGATAACAATATGGTTTTTTATCTGTAATTCGTCTATCGGCGATTGATTGGTATCGAGCCGGTACGTAATAAAGTTATCCAGGAATGGTACGTATTTTTTAGTAAAAGACCGGATACCTTTATAAAAAGTGTCTTTGTTTTTTATCATTATCGGGGTGATTATCAGTGTAATCAATACGCCGGTAATGACAAAAAGATACTCCTGCATAGGAATCAATTTATTTGCCAGGGCGGTTGACATCAAAATAAAAGCATTTTCGTCTATTTGGAATAGATAGAGGGAAAGATTAAAACTGGTTCTCGTGTGGAATTTAAGCCAAAGAAACACAAACATAATAATTATGGCTTTGGCTAAAATTACAAGTAGAGTAAAGAAAAAAATTTGCGGTAGAACGGAAAAAATCATGGTTAATTTGATATTGGTGCCGATATAAACAAAAAAAATCACTGCCAAAAGATCGCGCAGAGGTCTGACTTCGGTAAAGATATGGTGGTGCTCCAAAGTCTGGGCTAAAAGAATTCCTGCTATAAAAATGCCGATTAAAGTGGGAATTTTCAAAAATAAGGAAAGCGCTGTTACAAAAAAAATAAAGAGAATAATGAATAAATTAAACAGTTCCCGGGAAGAACGGGCGATCCTGTTAAAAACGTAGGGAATAATTTTCTGGCCGAGGTAAAAAAGGCTGGCGATAATCAAAGTCGACTTAACCAGACTCAAAAATATCTCGCCTATTATTTTTATCGTTGAAGTTTCCGCTCCGGCCGTTATCGAAGAAAAAATTATCAGGTAAGGAATAAAGGCTATGTCCTGAAAAAGAAGCATGCCCATTGCCACTTCACCCACAAATGACGACTCCTCTCCCCTATCCTGGATAATCTTGGCAACCAGAGTGGTCGATGACGTCGATAAGGCAATTCCGATTAAAAATGAAGTCAATAAAGAAAAATGAAAAAGAAGGGAAATTGAAAAAATAAAAATAATTGACAAGAGGATTTGTAAAGAACCGCCGAACAAAATAATTTTTTTCAATGACAAAATCCGTGAAAAATTTGTTTCCAGAGCGACGGTGAAAATGAGCAATAATATACCGAAATAGGCAAAGTTCTTTATTGCCTCCTGGGCTGGGATGCTGCTAACGATATTTCCAAACACCAGACCACCGACCGTATAACCGACTAAAGGAGGCAGCTTGATTTTTTTAAAAAGGGCGGCAAATAGAAATGGCAGGCTCAAAAAAATAAAGAAGTTAAAAACCAAAGATAGTGGAATCTCACCCATAATAATTTAGTATAAGGAGTCTGGCTTATTTTCTCAACTTCTTCTCGCAGTCGATGTCGTAGGCGGCTTCAGGGATCAGTTTAAGGCGGGCCTGCGGGATGGTTTTTTTGCAGCGCTCGCAGATGCCGTACTGGTTTTTTGAAATCTTTCTAAGGGCGACCTCAATCTCTCCAATTCTTCTTTCCATGTCTTTAATCTCAGCTTCAATCGTATCGTGGCCGACCTGCTCTCTGACGTCAGTATCAACGGCGGCATTGTCTGAAGCGTGCTCAGGATCAGCAAAGGGGTCTTCTTTTTTAAATTCTACCACTTGAAGGAGGCTTTTATTTTTTTCTTTCTCCAGTTTTTCCTTTTGCTCCAAGATGAATTTTTTTGGTAATCTTTTGTCCATATTTTTTTAAAAACTCTATGACGCTGCTCCTAAAATAATAGATAAAGTAAACGGTAATTGTCAAGAGCAGAATGGCCGATACCACTCTGTTAAAACTGTAACCTTGAAAGTATAGATGATTGGCCTTAATTTTGTCAAACACAAAATAAGTCAGGGAAAAATACCACAGAGAAAGGTAAAAAAGAAACCCGGGAAAGTATTTTTCTTTTCTTATTTCCAAGAGGACTTTCTGAGCTAAAAAAGCAATCGCGATAAAGACCAATCCTTCGTATAGTGGCGTTAAATGACGAAAACCGTCAAAACCCAGATACTTGGTTTTTAGAATAAAGTTGGTTTTTTCACCGACTTCAGCGCCGGAAAAAAAACTACCGAGTTTTCCAAAAACTGCGGCAATAAATAACGGAGTCATAAAATAGTCGATTGCGGCAAAAAAATTTACTTTTTTAGAAGAGAAAAACAAATATAAACTTAGGAAAAGTCCGAATAGTACACCCCAAATAGAAAAACCAGGGTAGCCGTTAACGAGTATAAATTTAAAAAAATCGAAGCCAAATTTATCAAAATTCAGCACTACATAAACCAGGCGGCCAAAAAAAAGGCCGGACGCGATAGATAAGAACAGCCCGTCAAAAACTTCTTCTTCTTTATAAGACGTCAGCCTGATATTGCGCCAAAGAATAAAAGTTGACCAAAAAAAACCCAAAACCAAAAAGATACCATAAGTATAGATTTTGATGAATTTTAGATCCAAAAGAACAGGCAGCATAATTACTTTATAATATAACATTATGGTCGAAATGGCAATTCTCCTACTGGTCGCTTTTCTGCTCCGCGCATATGGAATCAACTGGGACCAGGGCTTCCACCTCCATCCCGATGAAAGGATGCTCATAATGGTAGGCGACAAAATCGATTTCTTCAAAAATTTAAACCCTGATTTTTTTAATTACGGGTCTCTGCCCATTTATATTCTGAAAGGGGCGGCGCAGCTGATAGATTTCATTTTAAAAACCCGGGTCGCCGGCTATGACGGAATGCTCTACTTGGGAAGATGGCTGTCAATCGGTTTTGACTTATTGACGATCATCTTTATATACAAAATCTCTAAATTGTTGTTTAAAAATGAAAAAGTTGCTTTATTTGCTTCTTTTTTTTACTCGGTGGCATTTTTCCCGATTCAAAACTCACATTTTTTTGTCGTCGACGTCTTTCTGACGGCTTTAACGACTATCCTGGTTTATCTTCTGCTTTTATATCTGAAAACACCAACCAAAAAAAAGATTGTCTTGATTGCAGTCATCTTTTCAGCAATGCTGGCCACAAAATTTACGGCAATAATTTTCTTTCCTGTGGTGATTGGAGTAATCATTTGGAAAGCAATAAAACAATGGAATAATTTAATAAGTTCTCTATTTACTTTTGCCATTTCACTTTTAACTTTTCACTTTTTATTTATGCCATATGCTTATATTGATTTCCCTAAGTTTTTATCCGATATCAAACTTCAGCTGGAAATGAATTCCAACCCTTATATTTTCCCTTTTACACTCCAATATGTTGGAACAACGCCTTATTTTTATTATTTAAAGAATATTTTTTTGTGGGGATTGGGGCCATTCATATCTATCATAAGTCTCATAGGTCTAATTAGCCTTATTAGACTCATGAGAAATAAAAAAAATAACAATATGTTATTCCTTTTCGTCTTTTATTTTTTTTATTTCTTAATAGTCGGGCGCTCCAGCGTCAAGTTTATGCGCTATATGCTTCCTTTATACCCTTTTTTTGCCGTTTTAGCAGGCTATTGTATGTCTAAAATTAAAAAGCATTTGGCTACTGTCTTTTTATTTTTATCTTTATTATGGTGCTTTATATTTGTTAACATTTATTCCCATCCCAATACGCGCACTTCGGCGACTGACTGGATATTGAAAAATATTCCTGCAGGATCGACGCTGGCTGTCGAGCACTGGGACGACAGACTTCCGGTTGTCGGCGGAGAAAACTACAAGTATGAAGAACTGCCATTATATGAGAGGCCGGACGATGATATAAAATGGCAGGACATAAATGAAAAACTGAAAAAAAGCGACTATTTGATTATTGCTTCAAACAGGCTTTACGTACCTTTGCAGAAACTCTTTGACTGCAATAAATACAAATCCTGTTACCCTAAAACTTCTGAATATTACAAAAAACTTTTCAGCAATAAACTGTCTTTTAGAAAAGCCGCCGAGTTCTCTGTTTCACCAAAATTGGAAATTGGAAATTGGAAATTGGAAATTCGCGACGAAGCCGCCGACGAATCATTCACGGTCTACGACCATCCGAAGGTAATGATCTATAAAAATCTACATTAGTTTTTTGACGAGAGCCAGTATCCCCTGTTTCCAGCCGACGGTGTGAGTCACGCCGCTCCCGCGCGATTTGATTTCCGAATAGTTTTTGAAATACCACTTGTAGGATTTTATGAGTGCATCGGAGTTTGAATAGCGCGGCTGCCAATTTAACACAGTTGTCAATTTATCTATAGAAACAAAAGAATCTTTGTCGGCTGTGTCGTATACCCACTGATACAACGGAGATAGTTTAAATTTCTCAAAGAACCATAAAGCTTTCTTGACGAAAAAGGCCGGAGTCGGAAAAACTCTTGATTTTGAATTGATTGCTTTAAACATAGTTATAAAATCGTTTTTTACTGTGGTAAATTTCCCGGCGCCGATGTTAAAAGCATCGTTGTATTTATCTGATTTATTTAAAGTAAATAAATAGACTGCCTCAACCAGGTCGTCGACATCCAAAAGCTGATAGCGATTATTGCCGTTTCCGACAACCGGAATTTTTTTTCCGTCGTGTATCCAGTCAAACAGTATTTCAAAAACGCCCAAACGGTATGTACCGAGGAAAGTTTTCGGCCGTATAATGGTAACATTCAAGCCTTTGCCCATAAACTTAAGACATAGCTTTTCTGCATCAATTTTTGACTGGCCGTAGGGCCCGACACCCACCAATGGATCGTTTTCTTCAATGGGATGCTTTTTCGGAACTCCGTAAACCGCTGTCGAGGAAATATAGACCAAGCGTTTAACTTTATTTTTAAAAGCAGCCTGTAATACATTTTTCGTACCCTTTACGTTTATTTCAAAAATGTCCTTGGTTTTCCATAAAGGCAAGGCGGCGGCGGCGTGGATCACATAATCAATCTTATTTTTTTTGATTATGGAATTAAGCGACTGCGAATTCCGAATGTCGCATTTGATAAATCGGCATTCTTCCGGATATTCTTTCTTGTCAAAATAAGCAATATCAATGAGGACGACTTCGAACTTTTTATTTGCGAAAAACTTGGCTAAATGCAGTCCTAAAAATCCGGCTCCGCCTGTGATGAGTACTTTCATGATGTATAATTATACAAATATTTATGGCAAAAACTCTAAAAGTCGGCTTTGATTTGGACGGTGTAATTTTGTATAACCCGATAAGAATCCTCCGCCCTTTTGCCAAGAATTTTTTGAAACCAATAAAAGCCGTCCTCTTTCACCAGGAAAAATCTTCGTTTTATATGCCTCAAACAAATTTGGAAAAATTTCTCTGGAGGCTGATCCATCTGACAAGTTTTAAAACCAATTCCGGCCTGGATGACTTAAAAAAACTGGCGAAGAATAAAAAATTCGAATTTTATCTCATCACCAGCCGTTATGAATTTTTAAAGGATGATTATTTCCGCTGGCTGAAAAAAATAGATTCGGAAAAAATCTTCAAAAAATGCTACTACAATAAAAAAAACCTCCAGCCCAACCAGTTCAAAGAAATCATGATAAAAAAATTAAAATTAAATATTTATGTTGAAGACAACTTTGACATAATCGAAAAACTGAACCACCATACCAATGCCCGCATTCTGTGGCTGAGCAATATTCTGGACAGGTACATTCCCTACCAATTTAAGTATTTTTCCTTGAAAGAAGTCTGCCAATACTTGAAGACACTTGCTTAAACAAGCCGCCCTTTTCCTGATTGATATAAAAAGTGAGTAAATCCCGGCTGGTTATGATGTCTATGGGACGGCGGTCTTTATCAATGATAATGACGCTGCCGATTTTTTTGCTGATGATTGTATCAATGACTTCAGCCAGCTGTCTTTCTTTACCAAAGGTTAAGACATAGCTTTTGGCAAAAGTCTTTACCTGCAGGTTATAAAAACGGTCCTTATTGCCGACTCTCTCTCCCCTGCCTTCTTTTGACTTGGGGCCGACGACCAGGTTGACGATGTCATAATAGCTCAATATTCCCTTGAGTTTGTTTTCGTGATCGACCACAACTAACTTAGAAAATTTTTTGCTTTTAAAAACATGGAAGGCTTCGTTTATATTAGCGTCCTGTTTAATTGTCACTAACGGGCGCCAGCGGTTTTTTAATATCTCCCCTATCTTGCTTTTAAAAATCGGCAGGTTTCTGAAATGGGAAAGGACCCGGCGGACCGAGACTATCCCTAAAAATTTTTCGTCCTGGCTGAATACCGGTAGGTAATGGATTTTCGACTGGATGAAAAGCTCGCAAACTCTGGCAATCGGATAGTTTAGATATATTTTTGGCGGATGAGTAAGGCAATGGGCTACCTTGGTGCTGCCTGGGTGGGAAGATCTTATCACAGTATAATACGGACTGATTAATCCTAAAAACTTTCCTTCGTCGTCAAAAACAAAACCGGCGTCGTGAGAAGTTGATAATTTGGCTAAAACATGGGCGAGGTGGTCTTCGGGCGAGACTTTGATGATGTTTTCCTCCTTGAGAAGATTCAACAGTCTCATAAATTAGTTATATCACAAATAATCCATCTTTATATATGATTTTTTTTGTTCCGTCTTTCATAATCGCTTCGACTGTTTTCGGGTTGGTATTTATTATGTCACAATGCTCTATAGACTCGTTAAATCCCAGTTTTTCCCAATCTTTATCCGACATCGACTTTACGTCGCCGGAATAACAATCATGATAGGAAGTGCCTACGGCCAGATGGGAGTTGCCGTTATCCCCTCCGAAATTTTCATCGTATAGAGTATTGGCCATAAAACGCGAGATTTTTGAGAATCTCTTGTCTGTCAAGGAAAATTCTCCGATTTTATCGGCATTCTTTTGTTTAACCATCTCTTTAAGAAGTTTTTCATTTTTTTCAGCCGTCGCCTTAACCACTTTCCCGTCCTTAAATTCCAACTGAATATCTTTTATGATATTGCCGTATCGGTATAAAGGAAAATTAAAAAATATTTTCCCATTTACTCCTCTCCAGTCCGGAGAAGTAAAAATTTCAAATGAAGGAATATTAGCTCCCCTGCCTCCTTGCCAGATTCTCTTCTCTCCCAACTCGATATATAAATCGGTCTTTTCCGAAATCATATGGAATTTTTCAACCGGCATTAAATTGAGTTTTTTTCTTAAATTATTTATCTGATCAAACGTAGACTGCCAGGTTTTTATCGGATTATTCTGATCCAAATAACAGGCTTTGATTATCTGCTCCCAAAAAACTTCCAGCGATAAGCCCGACTCTTTTGCCATTCCTTCGGTGCCATAGAGGCAGAGCGTCCAGGTGAGTTTGCCCTTGTCTTCTTTTTCGAATAACCATTTGCGCAGCGCCTGTTTCTGGCTGTTTGCCATAATAATTTTTTTCGGGTCGACATCCTTGAGTAAAAACGGATCGGTCGGCGCGATGAGGTAAATTCTGTGGTCAATCGTATCAATCAAGGACCGGGAATATTTTTCAGGAAAAAATTTAAGCTGATCGTCAGAGGCAGTTTCAAACATAACTTTTTCGAAACTTTCTTCCGAACCTCTGACCATCGGGTAGCCGCCCTTTTCCAAAATTCTCTTGAAAACCGCGAGCGCCAAAGGCAAGGCTTCAGCGTCGTACTGAAGATAAACGACTTCCTTCGGCTTGACACCCTTTCCCTTCCCCAGGGCAAAATCGACCATCACCTTGGCATAGTTTTCTAATACTTTTTTTTGAGGAATATACATAGGAAATAAATTATAGCATTATTTCTTCAGGGATATCCTTGAGCAAAACTCCGTAGCCGAATTCCCTTGTCCAGCGCCTTTTAGCTGAAAAAACCACCTCGGAATATTTTTTTGATCTGTTGCGATTATTATAGTAATGATAATAAGCTCTCATCAGATACCCGCCATTACTCAAAAAGATAAGGTGCTGATTTTCAGACTCGTCATATTCTGTCGGGAAAAATTTACCATTATTTTCACCGCCATGGGCATCAGCACGGTAATCATTCCAGGGAGCGATAATGGGAACGCCTTTCTCTCCTCTTTCAGGAATAATTTTGCCAAACTCTCCCATGTCTCCAACCACTTGTTTCCCTTGAAGAGCAGAAAATTCTTTCTTCCTTTTAGGAAATAGGCTTCTTAATTCTTTTATTAGAGCATTAGGATAAGTAATATAATTAGCATGCTCATAACCTATCTCTCTTTTAAATCCTTCTGACAGTCCAAAAGCCAAATAGCCAACATTTAATTCGATATTAATTCCGTTATTCTGGGCAAATTTTTTTAAGAGAAAAATCCCCTGGGCAGTTGCCACCGCCACATCAATTGTGACCTTGCCTAAATTTTTTTCCAGTTTAGACCTGGCTGCCAACATCCTTATTACCCCAGGCAGAGTATCTCCCGAAGCCAGACAGTCCTCGACTATCCTCAGAGGCGCATCTGTAGGTGTTTTAACCATAGGTTCAACAATATGCGATAGATTATCCTGATAATGCAGCCTTCTTTCCGGAGAATCTGTTCCTTCGGCAGCGTGATGTGATATTCTCAATGCGTATTGATTGGTCGAGCCGTGAAAAACCTTCAAACTAAAATTGTTTTCCTCGGCTGTAAAGGCAAAGTCGCCGTCTTTATAAATATGGTCGCCTAATAATTTACTTTTTTCGCTTTTTTCCGGCTCTTTTTTAAGAAAATTCCCCATAAAAATGTCCGGAGAAATATAACTCCCGGGCAAAGTGTGAGCTACTGTTTCCGGAAGCTTTATGAAAAATCGCCCGTCTTCTGAAGTTTCCTTTCCGTCGGCAAAAAAATGTACTTTTAGAGCACTTTGAGGGTCTTCTGTTAACGTAAGTTTATCAAAATGAAAAGGAGCAGACGCATCATGCAAGGTTCTTAAAAATTCTCCACCCTTTTTTGCTGCTTCTGAAGGCATATTTAATTTGGCCATTTTATCTGATTTATCGCTCTATGTCAACAATAATTCCTTTAATTATATATAATACAAAGATATAAAATGCCAACAGTTTATCGACGTTTAACAAACAGCGCCGTCAGAGTAGAAGGAAGAGTTGACGAAAATCATGTCAATTGTTCAATAATTAGCCCATCTGGTGATATTTTGCGGATGCTTTTATGGCCCGCTGGTCTTCTAAAACTATTCAGAAAACATGTAAAAGAAGGTGAAGTTCGCGTTGTAACCTGTAGAGGAATGGTAACTTCTGTCGGAAGGAAAAAATAAGCTTTATCGATACCGGTTGATTGCTTCTTTTAGTTTTTTTGCTTCGTCCCTGGAGTTCTCAGCAAAAATGATGCCGCGGGAGGAATTTATTATCAAACCGGTCTTCTTTTTATTCAGCCCTGCTTTTAACGTGGCTTCCAGATCACCCCCCTGGGCGCCAATGCCGGGAACAAGAAAGCACATTTCCTGGCCAACTATCTTTCTTACTTCTTTTAATTCTTCAGGATATGTAGCCCCAACCACCAAAAGGCAGTTTTTATTCCTATTCCATCTTTTGGCGACGTTTTTAGCAACGATTTTGTACAAAGGTATGTCTTTTGCCTGCAAATCCTGGAACTCCCCGGCCCCCGGGTTGGAAGTACGGCATAAAATGATGATGCCCTTGTCTTTCTGTTCAAGGAAAGGGCCTATAGCCTCTTCGCCTAAGTATGGATGGACTGTGACGGCATCGGCTCCAAGGTATGTAAAAATAAATTGAACATAGCCTTTATTTGTATTGCCTATATCAGCTCTTTTAGCATCAATGATGATCGCAACTTCTGGATATTTTCTTCTTAAATAGTCGCAGGTGTCTTTGAGAGCTTTTACACCTTTATGTCCTATAGATTCATAGAAGGCAGTGTTCAACTTATAAGAACAAACCAGGTCGTGAGTGGCTTCAATGATAGTCTTATTGAACAAAAACTGCGACTTTTTCCCGAGGATTTTTTCTATATCGCTGTCCAACCCTACACACACAAGCGAGTTATTCTTTTTTACTATTCTATCAAGCTTTTCCTGAAAGGTCATAGTTAAATTATATAGAAGAAGTGATTCTTTTGTTCTGAAAATATTTTTTAGCTTGATTCAGCTGGTCCGGAGATATCTTTCCCGTCTCAAAAAGGCGAACAAATATGTCATTTAAAGTAATCATCGCTTCGCATTTGAACCCTTTGCTTTTGATTGCCTCTATTGCGCCAAGGCCGCGGTCTACCAAAACATATATACCGACTATATTTAAACCGCTGCCCTCGAGCCTGCCCAAAAGCTGCAAAGTATCGGCCGGGTCCCTGACTTCTTCATCAACGACTATGACTTTCTGGTCAGTGCTGTAATTACCTTCGATTAGCTTTCCCATACCGTGGTCTTTTCTCTCGCCTCTTATAAAAATCATTGGCCAGTTATATTCAAGAGCAATGGTGGTTGCCAAAGGAATGTCTGTGTATGGCCCGGCTACTAAATCAAATGTCTCTTTTTTAATGACAGACCAAAGTAGTTTGGCGGTAAAATGGAGTATTTTAGGCTGCGAGGTCAAATATTGAAGTTTTATTTCATAAGGAAGGTTCGCGGAAGCTTTGGCTTTAGGAAAATTGATCGCGCCCGATGAAAATAACAAATCAATAAGTTTTTGTTTAGATTTGATGTCTAACATAATTTATTTAGCAGCGGGCCGGCCTCGCTTATGGGAACTTTTATCCTTTTTGACAGAGACATTTGACGAAGTTTTTATAATAAACTTTTGGCATTCCATCAGCTGTTCGTAGTTGATTCTTCCGTGCTTGTATAATACTTCTAAGACTTCATCCATATTAGTAATCGCAGTACAGTCATAACCTTTGTCTCTGACTGTTTGGGGTCCGCCCTGACCGCGGTCTAAAAGAACTACCACTTGGCTGACTTCAAGGCCGACCTCTTCGATTGGTTTGATAGTTTCAAACTTGCTGGCACCGTCTGATATAACGTCATCAATAATAACAACGTGCTGGCCTTTGTGGAAAATGCCTTCGATCATTTTTCCTTTGCCATAGTCTTTTTTTTCTTTTCTTAAGAAAATCATCGGACGGTTATAACGAATAGATATCGCCGTTGACATAGGAAGAGCCGCATAAGGAATACCGGCAATCAAATCAAATGGTTTCAGTCTGATTTTTTCCCAAAGCACGTCGCTCACTAGTTCCAATAAATGTGGAAAAGTAACAAGAAGACGGAGGTCGATGTAGTAAGGACTCATTATTCCGGATTTGAGCTTGAATTGGCCGAAATCAATAATACGAACTTCGTGAAGATCAAGGATCATCTTTTCTTTCATCTTAGAGTCAAAGATGTTCATATTTTTTCAGTTAGCGTATTTTAACACTATAATTTCTCTTTTTCAAGTACTTATCCTTTAAAACTGCCGGTCTTCATAAAATCTGTAGACTGTTTTTCTTGACGAGATGAAATACAGCCGTGTTTATGTAAAATTTTCAAAACATCAGACATATTATAAATGGCAGTCAATTTGCAGCCGTAAATTTCGCTTTTCTTGTCCGTTTGCTTTCTCCTGTCAAGCAAAACCAAAACGTCGTTTACTTTTAAGCCGTCATTTTTCAGAACCAATAATGTCTCTTCTTTACTTTTTCCGTCGGAGATGACATCATCCAATAATACAGCTGTCTGTCCTTGGCGGGAAACTCCCTCAATCCGTTTCTTTTTACCGTAATCTTTTTGTTCTTTTCGGACAAAGACCATCGGCCGGTTATATTTGTAGGAAATGATTGTCGCCAAAGGAATAGCTGCATAAGGGACGCCGACCAACAAATCAAACTGCATGAGGCGGAGCTCTTCCCAAAAAACATCGGCCACTACTTCCAAAAGGTAAGGATAGGAAACCAAGAGCCTTAGATCTAAATAATAAGGCGAGATCGCGCCCGATTTTAATTTAAACCTACCAAACTCAATCGCTTTGATGCGGAATAATTCCAAAATCAACCGCTCTTTTGAAGGTAAAGACTGATAAGTGGTCTTCATATTATTTTAATAAATTATAATAAACAAAAATTATTTTATTGATCCAAATATTAAACCATAAAATAAATCCTTATTACTTACGATTGAATTCATGTCAGGTACGCATTTATCACAGTGATAAACTGGCCCAAAAAATCCTTCTACCTCTCGCTTTGGCGATAAAAACAATGTTTTGAATACAGCCTTTTGACCGCATCCTCCACATTTATACGGATAGCCTTCCTTTTGATAAAACCTTTGCACCGGATTTCTTTCTCCGCATTGAGCAACAAAAACAACTTCTCTCTGAAAAACCTCCCCGTTAGCCATTTTTCTTCAAATAATCTTTAATTATTTCTTTAGTTTTTTCGGCGATCGTTTTTATTGATGCGTCTGTATAAAAAGCAATATGGGGCGTTATAACAATATTATTGTATTTTAAAAGAGGATTTTCCCTGGAAAAACTTTTTTCATTTTCAATAACATCCAAACAGACAGCTTTGAATTTTTTAACATTTTTAATGAGGGCTTTTTCATCAATTATTTCTCCCCTGGCAGTATTGACTAAAATAACGTACTTTTTCATTAATTTTATTTCCTTCTCCCCTATCAAATGCTGCGTTGATTTCAACAAAGGAACATGAATAGAAATAAAATCGGACTTTTTCATAAGAAAATCCAAAGAAACGTAGGAAAAATTTAAATCATTTTTTGCCTTTTCATTCTTTAAAACGTCGAAGCAGATTATTTTCATGCCGAAATTTTTAACCAATTTAATGAATTCCAATCCGATTCTTCCCGTCCCGACTACTCCCAATGTTTTTCCCTGAAAAGAAGTTCCTAAAAAATTCTCATAAAAAAACCTGCCTTTATGCACTTCTTTATCGGCCTGGACTATACCTCTTGCTCCGGCAAGAAGTAATGCTAAAGTTTGTTCGGCTACATTAGCGGCACCGTAATCCGGAATGTTTTTTACTTGGATATGTTTGTCACGACAAGCTTGGAGATCAATATTGTCGACTCCGACCGTCCTGGCGATTATTAATTTGAGCTCAGGAAAAGATTTAAGAACTTTTTTGTCGATAGTTGACTGGGATTTCAGAGAAATTATTTTTATCTTTTCTTTATTCGGGATTTTTTTTAAATTTAGTGGAGTCAGCGGAAAGGAATAGAAGATGCCTTTTAGATATTTCTTGATTTTCCCATCAACGTCAAAATGAACCGTCTTCATAATAGGACTTTACCGTCAAATACCGGCCCTTCGCGGCAGACGATTAGACCGTTAAAGCAGCATTCTCCGCAGATGCCAAAACCTCCGCATTTGAAAAAACTTTCTACGCTGACCTGGCAGAAGATTTTTTTAGCGTGAGATATCTGAGCAATTTTCCTCATCATTACCATTGGCCCGCAGGAATAAACAGCGGAAAATTTTTCTTTGTCGAGAAGTTTTTCTGCCAGCTGGGTTGTAAAACCTTTGAAACCGGAAGACCCGTCGTCGGTCGTCAGCAAAACCTTGCATCCCAACCTCTTAAACTTGGCTGCAAAAGGCAGTTCTTTTTTTGTCCTCGCGCCGATGATAACCGTTATTTTGCTTCTTTTTTTCGCTGGAATTGATGAAGCCAAAAAATAAAGAGGCACGACCCCGTATCCACCGCCAACCAGAAGAATTTTTCCGCTGATGATTGTAAACGGCTGGCCGTAAGGTCCCCTGAAGGTTATTTTGTCTCCGATCTTTAACTTATGTATAAGTTCTGTTGTCGGGCCGACTTTGGCAATAGATAATGTTAAAGGTAAAGACTGAACAACTCCAAAAGGTTTTTCATTCAATCCCGGAATCCAAACCATAACATACTGTCCAGGAAATGCCTTAACTTTTGTATCGAGAATAAAATTCTTTACCTTACTCGTTTCTACCTCTACTTTAGTTATTTTTGCTGTTCTGTAAATATTATCCATTATTGGTGAACGATTCCTTTTAAACTTCTAAGGTCTTTAAATTTATTTTTCTTCAACCAATCTTCAACCTCCCGGCAGACTTTTTTGAAAACTGTCAAACCGCGGTAATAAATTCCCGTCCCGATTCCAACAGCCGTTGCACCGGCCATGACCGCTTCAATCACGTCTTCACCTGTCATAATCCCGCCTGTCGCAATGATTGGAATTTTGACGGCCTTATAAAGGTCGAAGACTGATCTTATGGTAATTGGCTTGATTGCCGGGCCGCTCATTCCTCCAATTTTAAAAGCTAGAGTGGGAGAAGCGCGATTAATGTCTATTCTCATACCTGGCCCCAAAGTATTACCCATATTGACTATGTCGGCTCCGGCTGATTCAGCTGCTTTGGCAACTTCGCCAATCGCCTCGATTGAAGGGGAAAGTTTAACTGAAAGAGGCAGTTTGGTTTTTTTCCTGACGGCTTTAGTTATTTCAAACGTCGCCTTAGGGCTACCTTGACCAGCTAATAACCCGTAGCCAGGTGTATGCGGACAGGAAAGAACTATCTCTAAGGCTTCTATAGGTGTTTCCTGGATTTTTTCCGCCAAAACGGCAAATTCTTTGGCGTCGGCGGCGACGATGCTACCAATAAGAGGCATTTTTTCATCCCATTTCTTAAATTCTTCGATGCCATGGTCTATTCCTTTATTGGCGTAGCCGACCGCGTTCATGAAGGCGCCTTCGGCGGCCTCAATAAAGATAGGATTGTTGTGGCCTTTTCTCGGTTCGCTGGTTAATGACTTGATTGTTACAGCTCCTGCACCTCCATTGACGATTCTTTTTAAAGTCGCTACATCCAAACCCAATATTCCAGAAGCTAGAATAGTTGGATTCTTTAGCTTTATCCCAGCGAGATTAACTGATAAATCTACCATATCCTGGTTTAACTAATAATCTTCCATTATCATAAACTTTTTTTCCTCTAATAAATACTCTTTTCACCCTTCCTTTTACTTTCCAACCGTTGAAGGGCGACCAACCGCATTTCGTAAATAACTTTTTATTGTCAATAATATACTCTTCTCTTTCGTCAATTTCCACATAAGTATTTTTGTCGGTTATTATATTGAATATTTTTTTAGGATTTTCATAGCATAGTTCAATCAACCGTTTCATTGTCAATTTTTTTTCGGAAACAGCCGTCAATAAAAGCGATAAGGTTGTCTCCAACCCGGGAACGCCAAATGGCGGAGTGGCTGATTTTTTTTCTTCAATAGTATGGGGTGCGTGATCGGATTCTACAAAGTCAATATATTTGAGATTTTTCCACAAATAATTCTGGTCTTTTCTTGTTCCCAGCGGCGGTTTCATCAAACCAAATGAGCCAAGATTTTTTACGTCATTTTTTGTAAGAAATAAATAATGCGGAGTAACGCCGACTGTTACCGGAAGTTGTTTTTTTTTGGCGCTGATGATTTTTTTTAAGTCATCTGTTAATCCAACGTGGCAGAAATGGACGCGCTGGCCGGTTTCTTCAACTATTTTTAAAACCTGATTGACTGATTCTCCTTCAGCGTGGAGTAAAATAGGTTTACTATCATTCCAAGTTTGGAAAATATTCTTTAATTTTTTTTTATCAACCAGAAAGTTACCTGTGGTCTGGTCAAGATACAGCTTCAATCCGAAAACGAGATTTTTTACTTTTTTAAATTCATCAAGATTATCCCCTATCGAACCGAAATAAAAACCAATGTCGCAGACTGCTTTTTTTTTGACGAGATTTATTTTTTCCTTTAACGCCTTTAAAGTGAATATTGGTTTTTTATTATTCGGCATGTCAAAAATATAAGCAAACCCGCCGGATACAGCCGCTGATGTTCCCGTAAAAAAATCCTCTTTATAAGTCTGCTCCGGATCGCGTAAATGTACGTGAATATCTATTAACCCAGGCAATTTAATCATAGGTACTCATCCCAACTTTTTATCTGTAAATCTTCGACTTTGTATTTATCAAGCGCGTTGACAAAAAGGCGGGCCGAGTTTAAATCTGTCAAAAGCGGAATGTTATTGTCGACTGCTGCCCGGCGGATCAGATAGCCATCGGTTTTTCTTTCTGTCTGGCTGCCGTATTCGCTTATATTGATAACTAATGAAACTTTTCTCGTTTCAATCAAGTCGACTACATTCGGCCTTCTTCCTTCGTAAACCTTGCTCACCAATTTGGTTTTTACGCCTTTACTCTTTAAAAATTTATTTGTGTGGTTCGTCGCATAAAGCTTGAAGCCAAGATTTTTTAAGCGCCAGACCGACTCGGCAAATTTTAACTTATTTTCTTCCCCGCCGACAGTCACCAAAGCGGTTTTTTTCTTTAAAGACATGCCCGTCGCAATCAGGGATTTGAAAAAAGCCTCTTCGGCGGTCTCACCAAAACAAGCCACTTCGCCGGTCGACGCCATTTCAACACGAAGAACAGGGTCGGCTCCCTCCAGCCTGGCGAATGAAAACTGCGGCGCTTTGACGCTGACATAAGGCGGATAGTTGATTTTATACTCCTGGCTTTTGTTGAAAAAAGAATCAACTACAACTTTGGCAAAGTTGACGCCTGTGACTTTGGAAATAAAAGGGAATGTCCGCGAAGCCCGCAAATTTAACTCAATTACATAAACTTTGTTTTCTTTGACCATAAATTGGATGTTAAAAGGACCGCTAATTTTTAACTTTTCTGCCAGCTGATTGGTAATTTCCAAAATTCTTAATCCCGAACCAAATCTGACTCTTTCCGCCGGATAGACAATTGACGCGTCGCCAGAGTGGACGCCGGCGTGTTCGATATGATTGGCTATCGCATAAACCATTAGCCGGCCGTTTTGCGCGACGCCATCGAGTTCAACTTCGCGCGCATTGGTGATGAACTTTGAAATCGTTACCGGGTGTTTCTTGTTGATTTCGATAGCCCTTTTCATAAAATATTTAAGCTCGCTCTCATCATAGCTCAGATTCATCGCCAAACCCGATAAGACGTAAGAAGGACGAATCAAAACAGGATAACCGACTCTTCTGGCAAATTTTAAGGCCGATTCCATGTCAGAAAAATTTTTCCAGACCGGTTGGAGAACTTTTAGTTTATCGAGAAGATCTGAAAATTTATTTCTGTTTTCCGCCATGTCAATATCTTTGACCTTTGTCCCCAGAATTTTTACCCCATATTTATCAAGACGGCTGCTCAAATTATTCGGCGTCTGCCCCCCTACCGATATTACCACCGAAGAGGACTTTTCAAATTCATAGATATCAGCCACCCGCTCAAACGTCAGCTCTTCAAAATACAACCGGTCGCTCATGTCGTAGTCTGTCGAGACTGTTTCCGGATTGCAGTTTATAATGATGGATTTTTTGCGGTACTTTTTCAAGTTGAGGGCGACATTTACGCAGCTCCAGTCAAATTCGACCGAGCTGCCTATCCTGTATGGACCCGACCCCAAGACCATTACTCCATCGCCTTTGAGCGGCTGGACGTCATTATGGCTGCCCCAGTAAGTAGTATATAAATAGTTGGTTTTGGCGGGAAACTCCCCTGCCAGGGTATCGATGGAGAAAACAGATGGAATGATACTGTGTTTTTTTCGGAGTGCCCTAACCCCTAGCTCGCTAATCCCTAATCCCTCGCCTATCCTTCGGTCGGAAAAACCAAGTTTCTTTAATTTTAAGAGAACATCTTTTGACATGGCTTTGGACGACATCAACTGTTCTGCGTCGACAATATTTTTCAACCGGTACAAAAACCACCTGTCTATTCCTGTCTCCTGGTAAATTTTATTGATTGAGAAGCCTTTTTTTAATCCCGAGGCGATGGCGAAAAGTCTTTTCGGCGTCGGGATTTTAATATAGTGCCAGATTTCTTTTTCGTCGATGAATTTGTTTTCAATTACTCCATGGACTCCGATGTCGAGCATCCTGACAGCTTTTTGAATTGCTTCTTCAAATGTCCTTCCGATTGCCATCACCTCCCCAACCGACTTCATCGAACTGCCGATTTTTTCTTCGGCGCCCCGGAACTTTTCCATATCCCACCTGGGAATCTTGGCGACAATGTAATCCAAGGACGGTTCAAAAGCCGCCTGAGTTACTTTGGTGACTTCGTTTATTATTGAAGTCAGGGGTTTGCCCAAAATTAATTTGGCGGCAACGTAAGCCAAAGGGTAGCCGGTCGCCTTGGAAGCCAAAGCTGAAGAACGGGACAGGCGCGCGTTGACTTCGATGACGTAATAGCCGTTTGATTTGGGATCGAGGGCAAACTGGACATTGCACTCTCCGACGATTTTCAAACTGCGGACTATTTTTATCGAGGCCGAACGCAAAAGATGATATTGATAGTTGTTTAAAGTCTGGCTTGGCGCGACTACTATCGATTCTCCCGTGTGAATGCCTAAAGGATCAAAGTTCTCCATATTGCAGACGGTGACGCAGTTGTCCTGGGCGTCGCGGACGACTTCGTATTCGATTTCTTTAAAGTGGTGCAGATATTTTTCCACTAATATCTGCGGTGAAAAAGACAGAGCCGCCTCGCTGATTTCCCTGAATTCTTTTTCATCGTGAGCGACTCCTGATTTCTGCCCTCCGAGAGCAAACCCCGCCCTGATCATAACCGGAAATTTTATTTTTCTGGCGATTGCCAAACCTTCATTAATTGACGATACGGCATGGCTGGCCGGAATGGGTATTTTAATTTTCTGCAGATGGTCGGCAAATTTTTGTCTGTCCTCGCTGGCGATAATCGAGGAAACCGGCGTCCCCAAAACTTCGACTCCGTATTTTTTTAAAATGCCTTTTTTGTAAAGGTCCATCCCGCAGTTTAAAGCCGTCTGCCCTCCAAAAGATAGGGCGATAGCATCTGGTTTTTCTTTTTCGATTAATCTGGTGACAAATTCCGCAGTCACCGGAAGGAAATAAACCTTATCGGCTAAATTTTCCGAAGTCTGGATGGTAGCGATGTTGGGATTAATCAAAATTGTTTTGATCCCCTCTTCTTTAAAGGCTTTTATAGCCTGGCTTCCGGAGTAATCAAACTCTCCCGCCTGGCCGATTTTTAGAGCGCCTGAGCCCAGTAATAATATTTTTTTCATAAACATTTAAAAAACTTATCAAATATCCATTCTGTGTCGACCGGTCCCGGTGTCGCTTCCGGGTGGAACTGGACCGACATAAACGGCAGATTTTTATGGATTATCCCTTCATTTGTCTGGTCATTGGCATTGACAAACCAGGGCCTGAAACCTGACGGAATCTTACCGATGGCAAAACCGTGGTTCTGGGTAGTAATGTAACAGCGCTTTGAATCCTGATCGATGCACGGCTGGTTCTGGCCGCGGTGACCAAACTTCATCTTGTAAGTGTCGCCGCCCGCGGCAAGGGCGAGGATCTGGTTGCCGAGACAGATGCCAAGAAGTGGTATCTTTTTTGCCATAATCACTTTAGCAGTTTTAATCGTCAGGTCGGCCATCTTCGGATCTCCCGGGCCGTTGGAAATTATTACTCCGTCGATCTTTTCTTTGAGAACAAAAATATCGCAATCCCAGGGAACGGTAATCAACCTCACTCCTCTTTTTAACAAATTCCGCCTGATATTTTCTTTGACGCCACAGTCAATCAAGGCAACTGTTTTACTGCCTTTACCGTCGATAATGATTTTTTTAACAGAAACATTATTTAATAGATTTTCCTTATTAGGGTCGTAAAAATCTATCTCCCTGTCAATCACTATCTTTGCCACCTGGGCGCCTTTATCCCGCAAAAGCTGGGTTAATAATCTGGTATCGTCGATTTCCAACGCCGGAATTCTTTCTTTTTTTAGCCACTGGGAAAGAGTCATTTTGCTTTCAAAATGAGAAGGGGTATCGATGTATTGGGAAACTATCAATCCGGAAATATGAATGCGGGAAGACTCCCAGAATTTTCTGTCGGGAACGCCGTAGCTGCCAAAGATTGGATAAGTGGCGACAAGAATCTGGCCTTCGTAAGAAGGGTCGGTCAAGGACTCTGGATAGCCGGCCATTCCTGTCGAAAAAACCAATTCACCGGCGCGGCTGTCTTCGAAACCAAAACTATTGCCCTTAAACGTAGAGCCATCTTTAAGAATTAATCTTGCCAGCATTTCACCCTTTCAAAATTAAACTAAATAATGCCATTCTCACAAACATTCCGTTTCTTGCTTCGGTAGTCAAATAGAGGGAGCGAGGATCTTTATCAACCGCCAATTCTATCTCACCCACTCTCGGCAGCGGATGCATAAAAATCGTTTTTTTGCCGGCTTTTTCCGTCACCAATTTTTTCGTCAGGATAAAACTAAGTTTTAGCTTCTCGTAAACTTTTTTGTCGGCGAATCTTTCTTTCTGCACGCGGGTCCAGTACCAAAAATGACAGTCAGGCGGTATCTGTTTCAGCGATTCTATCTCGACTAGCTTTATCCCTCGTTTTGTATATAGCTGAAACTCTTCCCTTGACAAACGGAGCTGTTTTGGCGACAGAAGGTAAATAGTGTTGCCAGGAAAAATTGACAACCCCCTGATTAATGAATGGACTGTCCGGCCGTTCAACATATCGCCGGCCATTAATCCTTTAATACCAGTTAACTTGGCAAACTTTTCCCAAATAGTAAACATGTCTAAAAGCGCCTGCGTCGGGTGCTCCCCGATTCCGTCGCCGGCGTTTATCACGGGGATATCGGCGACATCGGCTACCCGCGCCAGCGTACCCTTAACCGGATGGCGGATAACTAAAATATCGCAGTATTGCTGCATCATCATCGCGGTATCTTCTATTGTCTCGCCTTTGACGGCTGAAGAAGTCACCAAAGGATTTTGGTGTTCGACTGTGGCACCTCCCAATCTTTTGAATGCAGCCGAGTTTGAGGAGAATGTCCGAGTCGACGGCTCAAAAAACATCAGCCCGGCGACTCTGCCTGGTAATGTTCTAAGAAGCTCTTTTGCTTTGGATTTTTTAATTCGGGCCGCTTCTTTAAACAAGACCTTAATTGACTTTTGGTCAAACTGGTCGAGCGAAACGACGTCTTTTCCCTTGAAGCTGCCTTTGATTGGTTTTAACATAGGATTAAAAAATTATAAAAAAAATCCCCGCCTGGGCGGGGTAAAAATCATTTGCT
>JAHFKS010000021.1:0-7971 GCA_023245215.1 Candidatus Microgenomates bacterium
ATCCCAGTTGACCGTCGTATCAATAGGTTTCCCCAAAGCGTGAATTTTGGCGATGGCTTTTCTTCCTTCGACGTCGGGATAGTCGACGACAATCCTTCTGTCAAAACGACCGGGCCGGAGGAGCGCCGAATCGAGAAGATCTCCGCGGTTTGTTGCTGCGATGACGACTACTTGTTCATTCGGATTGAAGCCGTCCATTTCAACCAGGATTTGATTCAAGGTTTGTTCTCTTTCGTCGTGGGCAGGCATGACGCCGGCTGACCTGGCGCGGCCGATTGCGTCAATTTCATCGATAAAAATAATTGAAGGCGAACTTTTTTTTGCGTTGTCAAAAAGGTCGCGCACGCGGGCGGCGCCGATTCCGACAAGCATTTCCATAAACTCGCTGCCGGCGATTGAGAAAAAAGGCACGTTGGCTTCACCAGCCACGGCTTTGGCCAGCAGAGTCTTTCCACAGCCAGAAGGCCCGACCAGCAAAACTCCTTTTGGAGTGCGGGCCCCCAGTTTTTTATATTTTTCCGGGTGCTTCAAAAAGTCGACGATTTCTTCGAGCTCTTTTTTTGCTTCGTCGACGCCGGCGACGTCTTTAAACGTGGTCTGCGTCATTGATTTCAAAAATCTTTTTGCCTTTGACTGGCCGAAAGAAAAAACAGAGTCCTGGGCGCCTTTGGCCTGGCGGAAAAGAAAAATAAAAAACGCCACCATAAGAATTGTCGGCAGAAGATTCCCGACCAGGCTGGCGATGCCGGACGAAGCCTGCGTGTCTTTGACATTGACCTCAACGCGGTTTAAATCTATCTTATTATCCTGGAGGATTTTTGTAAAACTGTCGGCCGATTCTTTATAGGTGACCGCCAGTTTGTCGTCTTTGTAATAGACAAGAATCCGGTTGTCGATAACGTCTACTTTTTTAATCAATCCCTGCTTGGCCTCTTTGACAATGGTCGTGATGGATTTTTCCGGAAGGGCCTGTTTGACTTCGGAGCTGACTGCCCGGTAGACGTAGATTAGAAAAAGAAAAATGAAGACGGCCAAAAAAACATTTCTTAAATTAAAATTTATTTTGAATTCCTTTATCTTTATTTTCTGGTTTTTGTTGCTTGCCATAGCCTATTTTAGCAAAATTTTTGTTAAAATATTGAGCATAAGATATGAAACATATATATTTAAACTTAAAAAATGCTGAAGAGAATATTCAAACGGCTGTATCCATTTTAAAAAAAGGAGGCCTGGTTATTTTTCCTTCAGATACTGTCTATGGTTTGCTGGTCGATGCAGGGAATGAAAAAGCCGTCAAAAAGCTGATTGAATTTAAGAGCCGTCCGCCCGGCAAGGCGGTCTCTGTTTTTGTTTCCGGACTGGCGATGATGGAGAATTTTGCAGAAATTAGTGGTAAACAGCAGGAAACGCTAAAAAAAATTATTCCCGGCCCGTTTACGGTAATTTTGAAATCCAAACATAAGATCAACCGGCTGCTTGAATCTGAAAAAGGCACTCTGGGTTTGAGGGTGCCTAAATATGAGTACGTCAAGAAATTAATAAAAAAGTTTGCCGGGCCGTTGACGGCGACATCAGCGAATCTTTCCAGCCGGCCGCCGCACTATTCAGTCAAAACCTTGCTGTCTGGACTATCAGAAAAAAAGAAAAAATTAATCGACCTGATTGTTGATGTCGGCGACTTGCCAAGAAACAAACCTTCGACTGTCATTGATTTTACCGAACCTGCAGTTAAAATCCTAAGGCAAGGAGACGTTAGTTTTTCAAAATTAGAAAAATATATTTCTAAATCAGCAGAGGAGACAAAAAAACTGGCAAGAAAAATATTTTCAAAAGAAATAGATAATATTAATAAACCGCTGGTTTTCATTATCGAAGGCGAGCTGGGCGTGGGCAAGACGGTTTTCGTCAAAGGAATCGGCGAAAAACTGGGAATCAAAAATATCGTTTCTCCGACTTTTGTAGTCTATTATGAATACTGGATAAAAAAGTCAAAATTAATTCATATTGATCTATACAATATTCAAGACATTGAAGAATTTAATCATCTGGGAATTGAGAAATTATTAAATCCGGGAAATATTTTATGTTTTGAGTGGGGGGAGAAGGCGGGCGAGATTTATGAATTATTAAAGAATAAAGCAAAGATCGTTCACATAAGAATGAAATATATTAATGAAAAAGAAAGAGAGATTAAATGCGAATATTAGCAATTGATACTTCTTGTGATGAAACCGCCGCCGCCGTTGTCGAGGGTAGGCGGGTTTTATCCAATGTAATTTATTCCCAAATCCTCATCCATAAAAAATGGGGCGGAGTAGTCCCTTCGTTGGCAAAAAGGGCGCACGAAGAAAAGATTGATTTTGTCATTAAAGAAGCAACCAAAAATTTCCGGCAGTTTGATGCGGTAGCTGTCACCCAGGGTCCAGGATTGGCAGTCGCCCTCGAAGTCGGAATCAAAAAGGCCAAAGAATTGGCAAAAGAATATCACAAGAAATTAATAAGCGTCAATCATCTTGAAGGTCATATCTATTCTCCTTTTGTCCAAAACAGCCAAGGCAATCCAAAATTGGATTTCAAATTTCCCTATTTGGCCTTGGTGATTTCCGGAGGCCATACTGAATTTGTCATTTTTAAAAATCATTTGGATTATGAAGTCATCGGATCGACTTTAGACGACGCTGCCGGAGAAGCTCTAGATAAAGCCGCTAAACTTTTGAATCTTGGATATCCGGGCGGGCCGGTTCTCGAGAGGCTGGCAAAAGAAGTTGAGAACGTTGACAATTATGGTTTTCCAAGGCCGATGCTAAAAAGCCGCGACCTCAATTTTTCTTTTTCCGGTTTGAAGACATCTTTTTATTATTTCCTGAAAAAAAATCCTGGCGGGCCTGTCAAAGAACTGGCTAGTTCTTTTCAGGAGGCGGTTCTTGACACGATTATCAAAAAGACGGAAAAAGCCATCAGGCAGACAGGGATAAACCGTCTGGTTGTCGGCGGTGGAGTAATCGCCAATCTGCGCCTCCGCCAATTGTTTAGAAATCTCGTCAACAAATCTCAGGGGGAAGTTTTGTTTCCTTCTTATAAGTATTTGACGGGAGACAATGCAGCCATGATTGGAGTCGTTGCCTCGTTTAAAGCGGAGAGGCGAGTTTTTGTTCAAGATGCAGACAAATTAGACCGGATTCCCCGGATGGTCCTCTAATCGGTTGATTTTTACCGTCTGAAGTATTAAACTGCTACTACATAAGTGTATGTTGAATATAACGAAACAGTCCGACTATGGAATTATGTTGATTTCCTACCTCAAAAATGAGAAGGATTTTGTTTCCTTGTCCCAACTTCTTAAAAAACTCGACCTTCCCAAAAGATTTCTCGCCCGTATCGCCGCTGTCCTTGTCAAAGCAGGAGTTCTGGTAAGCCGTGAGGGAAAAGTGGGCGGTTATAAAATTACGAATAAAGCCAAAAATATAAGCCTCTACGATTATTTGAAAATATTTGAAGGCGACCTGGCGTTTGTTAAGTGTCAGGATCCGACTTACGACTGTCCGAGGCAAGGCTACTGCCAGCACAGTGCATTTTTTAAATACAACCTTACAAACGTTCTTTCCAAACAGTTAAAAAAGCAAAAACTTCTGCAGATATATAAGTGAACAAAGGAGACTATGGTTTATCTTAAAAATCTGACCGTTTCTGTTTCCAATAAAATCATCCTCGACAACTTAAACTTTGAATTCAAAAAGAACAAAGTCTATGCGCTAATGGGGCCGAACGGGTCGGGTAAGTCCACCCTGGCTTATACGATTGCCGGCCACCCGGCTTATCTGACTGACAAAAAATCAAAGTTGATATTTAATGGAAAAAATATTGTCAAAGAACCGCCGGAAAAAAGAGCCAAAGACGGCATCTTTCTTTCCTTCCAATCTCCTTTATCTTTGGGGGGCGTAACCGTATTCCAGCTGTTGAGGCTGGCTTTATCCGGTATAAAAGACCCCTTATCGGTTAAACAGGAAATAGACAAGCTTGCCAAAAAACTCCACATCAAAAAAGAGCTTTTGTCCAGATCCTTGAATGACGGAGCTTCCGGTGGAGAAAAGAAAAAGCTCGAACTCCTCCAGGCTGTTTTGCTGAATCCAAAACTATTGATTTTTGACGAAATCGATACCGGAGTCGACGTCGACGCCTTAAAAATTATCGCCCAGTTTTTGGACGGCTTTAAGAAAAACAGAACGATAATATTGATAACCCATTACAACAGGATTTTAAAATACATCAGGCCGGACAAAGTATTGGTAATGACGGCAGGAAGAATTGTCAAAGAAGGCGATTATCATTTAGCTGAGCAGGTAGAAAAAGAGGGTTATGCCGCAATCAAATCTTAGCTTCGACTACAAATTCGGCTTCTCGATGCCGGAGTCACACGTCTATAAATCCAAAAAAGGCTTGGACGAACAGGTTGTAAAAAAAATCTCTTCGATTAAAAAAGAGCCAAAATGGATGACAGAATTCCGGCTGAAGTCTTACAAGATTTTCAAGGATAAACCGATGCCTGATTTTGGGGCAGACCTGTCAAAAATAAACTTCAAAGACATCTATTACTACATAAAACCGACTGATAGTCAGAAAAATTCTTGGGATGATCTGCCGGAAGAAATCAAACAGACATACGATAAAATCGGCGTTCCCGAGGCGGAAAAAAAATTCCTCGCCGGCGTTTCCGCCCAATACGAATCAGAAGTCGTTTATGAAAGCATCCAAAAAGAACTGACCCGCCAGGGAGTGATTTTCTGCGACATGGATAGCGGATTGAGAAAATATCCGGAAATAGTAAAAAAATATTTCGGGACAATCATTTCTATGTACGACAACAAGTTCGCTTCCCTCAATTCGGCAGTCTGGTCGGGCGGCTCATTTGTCTATGTTCCAAAAGGGGTCAGGGTGACCCTGCCCCTACAAGCGTATTTCCGGATCAATGCAAAAAATTTTGGCCAGTTTGAAAGGACTTTGATAATCGCCGAAGAAGGCAGTTTTGTCCATTATGTCGAAGGGTGCACAGCTCCGATTTACACCACTTCATCGCTTCATTCAGCAGTCGTCGAAATCATCGTCAGCAAAGGCGCCCGGGTTAGGTATACCACAGTGCAGAACTGGAGCAAAAATGTTTACAATCTGGTTACAAAACGGGCAAGAGTTTATGACAAGGGAGTAATGGAATGGGTGGATTGCAATCTCGGCAGCGCCGTGACCATGAAATACCCTTCCTGTTATCTGGTGGGGGACGGAGCTCGCGGAGAAGTTCTCTCTATTGCCTATGCCGGCGCCGACCAGCACCAGGACGCCGGAGCCAAGATGATTCATCTGGCGCCCAACACTTCTTCCCGGATAATTTCCAAGTCAATTTCCGGACAGGGAGGAAGGACTTCCTACCGGGGGTTGGTTCAAGTGAATCCGGCGGCAAAAAATTCCTCGGTCTATGTCACCTGTGATGCTTTAATTCTTGATGAGGCATCCCGTTCGGACACATATCCGACTATGCGCGTGAAAAACCAGGAAGTCGACATCCAGCACGAAGCGACTGTGGAAAAACTCGGTGAAGAAAAACTTTTTTATCTGGCTTCCAGGGGTATAAAAAAAAGCGAGGCGGAAGGACTCCTGGTTAACGGCTTCATCGACCCGGTGACAAAGGAAATTCCATTGGAATATTCGATAGAGTTAAACAGGCTGATTAATTTGGAAATGGCAGGAAGCGTAGGGTAATAAATTTTAAATGATAAATGATAAATAAAATTCAAATTACAAAATTCAAAACAAAAGAAAAAAAGTTGACTTTTAGCAAACCCGGCGAATATACAGTCTTTTTCGAGAATATTTCCGGAGATCTTATTTTTGATATTTTATCACCCAACGTCAACCTGAATATTTACGGGATTTATGTCGGAAAAAAATCCGACGAATTCAAAGTCAATACTATTCAAAATCATAAGGCGCCTTCGTCGACTTCGAATCTCTTAATCAAAGGAGTATTTTATGATTCTTCAAAATTTTATTACCGCGGTTTGATTAGAATAGAAAAAAAAGCCCAGAAATCGCACGCCTACCAAAAGAACCAGAATTTGACGCTCTCCCGTGACTGCTATATCGACTCCCGCCCGTATCTGGAGATTTTGGCAAACGACGTTTTCTGCACTCACGGTTCGACTACGGGCAGGCTTAACTCCGAACAATTGTTTTATACTAAGACTAGAGGATTGGATAATAAACTATCAGAAGAGCTATTAGTCGAAGGTTTTATTAATGAAATCAGAAGCAAAATATGAAAACAGACTTTCCGATTTTCAAAAATAACCCGGGTTTAGTCTATCTTGATTCTACGGCAACTTCTTTAAAGCCAAAAGCCGTCATCGACAAGCTGGTCGAATATTATTCACAGTATTCAGCCAACATTTTCCGCGGAGTCTATAGAATCTCCGAACAGGCAACCAAGGAATACGAAGAAACAAGAAATATCGTCTCGGAATTTATCAATGCCAAAACAGACAGGGAGATAGTTTTTACGAGAAATACGACCGAGTCTTTGAATTTAATCGCCTATAGCTTAGGAAGGAAAATCATCGGACAGGATGACGAGCTGGTGACGACCATAATGGAGCACCATTCAAACTTTGTCCCCTGGCAGGTGTTGGTCCAGGAAGTCGGCGCCACTCTTAAAGTAATTGATATCAACGAAAACGGATATTTAGATTTAGGAAAAGATTTAGAACAAATAGTTACTAAGAAAACAAAAATCCTGGCTTTAACTTTTGTTTCCAACGTTTTAGGGACCATTAATCCAATTAAACAGATAATTTCAGCGGCTAAAAAAATCAACCCGAAAATAATTACAATTATTGATGCTGCACAGGCAGTACCCCACATGAAAGTCGACGTCCAGGATCTGGGCTGTGACTTTTTAGCCTTTTCTTCACACAAAATGCTAGGGCCGACAAGCGTCGGCGTCTTATGGGGAAAAGAAGACCTGCTCAAAGAAATGTTCCCCTTCATGTATGGAGGCGAGATGATAAGCGAAGTCTATCTGGATAGATCCGTATTCAAAGACCCGCCTCACAAGTTTGAAGCCGGAACGCCCTCAATAGGAGAAGTGATTGCTTTTAAAGAAGCTGTCAAATATTTAAAAAAGATCGGCATGGGTAATGTCAGCGCCCACGAAAAAAAACTGGTATCTTTTTGCTTTAAAGAACTAAAAAGAGAATTCGGGAACAGGATAAAAATCTATGGTCCGTCAAACATTGAAGACAAGGGCGGAGTGGTAGCTTTTAATTTTGGAAAATACCACCCCCACGATATTGCTTCGATTTTGGACGAAGAGGGGATAGCAGTCAGGGCCGGCCACCACTGCGCCATGCCTTTGCACGAAAGACTGCACGCCGACGCCACGGTCAGAGCAAGCTTTTATATTTATAACGACGAAGACGATGTCAAAAAATTGGTTGAAGCCTTAAAGAAGGTAGAAAAAATATTAAGATAATATGTCAATTTATAGCGAACTGATTCTCGACCATTATCAAAATCCGAGAAACTTCGGAAAAATTACCCATAAATCTAATAAAACGCATAAGTCTCATGTATCGAATCCCCTTTGCGGCGACGAGATAGAAATGGAACTGATTATAGATAAGGGTGTAATCAAAGAAATAAAGTTTCAAGGCAAAGGCTGCGCTATTTCTCTAGCCTCGGCTTCGATGGTGACAGAATTTCTCAAAGGTAAACCGAAAGAACAATTGCAAAAACTGGACAAAAAATCTATCATTAAGCTGTTAGGAATTGAGCTCGGGGTCAACAGGATAAAGTGCGCGCTTTTGCCTCTGGAAGCTCTAAAAAAGTTATCGAAATGACAGACTTTAATTGGATGATAGGCGGAGAAGCCGGTTTCGGCATCATGACTACCGGCGTGGTTTTTTCTAAAATTGCCAGCCGCCT
>JAHFKS010000021.1:8071-13064 GCA_023245215.1 Candidatus Microgenomates bacterium
TTGCCTCTGGAAGCTCTAAAAAAGTTATCGAAATGACAGACTTTAATTGGATGATAGGCGGAGAAGCCGGTTTCGGCATCATGACTACCGGCGTGGTTTTTTCTAAAATTGCCAGCCGCCTGGGTTATCACATCTTCGACTATGTTGAATACCCGTCTCTTATCCGCGGCGGACACAATGCCTACGAGATCCACGTCAGCGACATGGAAATCACACATCTGAAACCGGTAATCGATGTTTTAGTTTGTCTCAACAAGGAAACTTTTGATAAACATCGATCCAGGCTGACAAAAGACAGCGTTGTTGTCTTTGATGGTGACGAGTTCACTCCCGACGGCGACTACAAAAAAATCAGCGTTCCTTTCAAAAAAACAGTGGCCGACCTGAAAGGCCAGGCGGTCATGAAAAATACCATTGCCCTTGGCGCTTCATTAGCAGTAGTCGGTGCTCCCATAGATGAACTATTGAAGATTATCGAAGAACAGTTCGCCAGAAAGGGCGAGACGGTGGTTTCTTTTAACAAACAGTTCGCCAAGTCGGGTTATGACTTTGTGGCAAAAAATCCTTCCTCAGTTAATAAATGGCTGACAAAAAAAGAAAACGCCGAAGTCCAGATGGTTTTGACCGGAAATGAAGCCTTTTCTTTATCCGCGGTGATTTCCGACTGCCGGTTTTACTGCGCCTATCCGATGACGCCTTCGTCTACAGTCCTGACGGTTCTTGCTTCCTGGCAGGCAAAAAATAATATGGTAGTAAGACACGCTGAAGATGAAATCTCCGTTATTAATACGGCTTTGGGCGCTTCATTTGCCGGTGTCCGTTCGGCTGTCGGCACGTCTGGCGGCGGTTTTGCCCTGATGGTCGAAGCGGTTTCTTTAGCCGGCGTTACAGAGACTCCAATAGTGGTCTTTTTAGCGCAAAGGCCAGGACCTGCAACCGGTATGCCGACTTGGACAGAGCAGGGCGACCTGCTTTTTGCCGTCCACGCCGGACACGGGGAATTTCCCAAAATAGTTTTGACACCCGGGACAACCGAAGAAATGATCGAGCTGACCGGAAAGGCTTTCAACCTGGCCGACGTCTATCAGCTTCCGGTCATTGTCATGAGCGACATGTACCTGTCGGAAGGACATAAAAGTGTCAGTAAAAAGTTTGTCGATGATTTTATAAAGAACTATAAAGTTAATCGCGGTAAAACCATCAGCCAAGATCAAAAATCAAATATCAAAGATCAAAAATATTTGAGATATAAACTTACTGATGATGGAGTTTCACCTAGGCTGATTCCTGGCGTTCCCGGGTATTATTTCCAGGCCAATTCATACGAGCACATAGAAGATGGACATACGACTGAAGAAGCCCAGCCGAGGATAGACCAGGTTAATAAAAGGCAGAAAAAATGGCTGACATACCTTTCCCAGGAATTTAAGCTGCCGGAATTTTATGGAGACAGCCAGGCGTCTACAGTCTTTGTTTCCTGGGGAACAAATAAAGGTGCTATTCTGGAAGCGCAAAAACAACTGTTGGTTAAAGGAGTAAAAACAGGCTTCTGGCATTTTACCCATGTTTATCCTATGGATAGGGAAAAGGTGAAAAATCTGTTTAAAAAAGAGTCAAGATATATACTTATCGAAAATAATTCCTGGGGGCAGTTCGGCAGGCTTTTGGCAGCGGAGACAGGAATCACGCTCGAAGAAAAAATATTAAGATACGACGGCCGGCCGATCACGGCAGAAGAAATTGTTAAAAAAATATGAGCAATATACAAGATTTTACTGGATATAATCCAACCTGGTGCCCGGGCTGCGGGGATTGGGGAATAGGACTGTCAATCAAGCAGGCCCTTGTCCAGCTAGGTTATGATCCGTCGATGGTGGCGGTGGTTTTTGGGATAGGTTGTTCGGGAAACATGAACGATTTTCTCAACGCCTATGCCATTCATTCGCTGCATGGTAGAGCCATACCCAACGCCATCGGAATTAAGCTGGCAAACCACAGCTTGCCGGTCATCGCCATTGTCGGCGACGGCGACTGTTACGGCGAGGGCGGCAACCATTTCCTGCACGCCTGCCGGGGCAACCATGACGTCACAGTTATTGTCCACGATAATGGGGTTTATGGCTTAACAACGGGCCAAGTAGCGCCAACTGCCTCGAAGGGTTTTAAGTCCAAATCGACACCTGCCGGGATCATTGAAGTGCCTATTAATCCGCTTTCTTTAGCTATAACCAACGGCGCTACCTTTGTTGCCCAGAGTTTTGCCGGTGATGCCACCAACACGATTGCTTTGATCAAAGCCGGCATCCAACATAAGGGGTTTTCCGTCGTCAACATACTCCAACCTTGTGTCACTTTTAACAAAATCAATACCTATCAGTATTACCTGCAGAAAACCTATAAACTCGCTCCGGATTATAAGAGAGATGACTTGAAATTGGCACTGGAAAAAAGTCTGGAGGTCAACGAGGAAAAGTTTCCTTTGGGTGTCGTCTATCAGGTGGAGAGACCCACCTTTACCGACCAAATTCCCCAACTGAAAGATAAGACTTTATTGGCAAGGGAAAGATTTACAGATTTTGAAAATCTTATTAAAGATTTTATATAAAGTATTTGAACGATAATTATCCTTTAGGCAGTCAGGGTAATCTATCAATACTATAGGTTTAGCCTATAAAAATGGGCCTTGACACTTAGCAATTAATCTGTTAGACTGCTAATTACAATGGCATTTTTAATCGGAGCGTCAGAACAATCCATTCTACCAGTATCAGCCGTGCGCGACGGCATTGTTTTTCCAGGAACCGAGAATGTTCTTGTCTTTGGAAGACCAAAAAGCGTCAACGCAATCAATGCGGCGCTGAGAAAAGACAAGAAAATTATTCTTTTGATGCAGAAAAATCCTTCCATAGATGATCCGTCGATAGATGATCTTTACCGCGTTGGAGTGCTGGCAGTTATTGATAAAACCGCCGTCGGTGAACGCGGTGAAATTAATGCTTTAGTCAAAGGTATAGATAAGGTTAAAGTCTCCGCTTTTACACAAGAAAAAGATTGGCTTGAAGCCAAATACCAGCCGCTCAAAGATACCGTCGAAAAAAACGAGGAAACTGAAGCGATGATAAAACACATCGCTTCACAGATCAAACGAGCCATCAATCTGGGAAAGACAGTCGACTTTGTTTTCCTGATGAACATTCTCAATACGAGCGACCCGGTAAGTTTCTCCAACCAAATAGCCGTCGTTCTCGACCTCAAGCCGGAAGAAAGGCAGAAACTCCTCGAAGAAACCAACCTCAAAGAAAAATTGAAAAAACAGGTGGAATTTGTAGACCGCGAAATAAAAATCCTGGAAATCGAACACAAGCTTTCCTCAAAGACGCAGAAAAAATTCGAGCAGGGTATGAGAGAAAGCATTCTGCGAGAAAAAATGAAAACCATCGAGGAAGAACTGGGGGAAAAAGGCGAAGACAAGGACCTGATTGAGTATCAGGAGAAAATCAAAAAAGCCAAAATGCCAAAAGATGTCGAGGAAAAAGCTATTAAAGAATTAAAGAGGTTGAAACAGATGTCTCCTTTCAATCCCGAGTCGTCCTATGTAAGGACGTATCTTGATTGGTTGGTTGATCTTCCTTGGTCAGTCGAATCATCCAACAACGTAAATATAAAAGACGCGGAAAAGATTCTCAACGACGACCATTTCGGCCTGAAGAAAATCAAAGAGAGAATTCTTGAATATTTGGCGGTTATGGAGATGGGAAAGATAAAAAAGAAAAAAGGCCGCCAGCCGACTATCCTTTGTTTTGTCGGACCTCCTGGTGTGGGAAAAACTTCGCTCGGAAAATCAATCGCCAGGGCCCTGGGGCGGAAGTTTGTCAAAATGTCCCTCGGAGGCATCAGGGACGAGGCGGAAATCCGCGGTCACAGGAGAACCTATGTCGGCGCATTACCCGGCCGGATGATCCAGGGGATAAAACAGGCCGGAACTAAAAATCCGGTCTTTATGCTCGATGAAATTGACAAGATAGGCAGGGATTACCGGGGTGACCCGTCAGCCGCCCTCCTTGAGGCGCTCGACCCGGAGCAGAATCATTCTTTCTCCGACCATTATCTGGAAGTGCCTTTTAATCTTACCGACGTTTTCTTTATTACTACGGCTAATATCCTGGATACCATTCCAGATGCTTTGCTGGACCGTTTGGAAGTAATCCATTTCCCCGGATACACCGAAGACGAGAAATTTAATATCGCCTCATCGCACTTGGTGAAAAAACAGCTCGAGGCGCACAGTTTAATGGGTAAAGAAGCTTCCATTACCAGCTCCGGCCTGAAAACAATTATCAGGCGCTACACACGTGAAGCCGGCGTGAGAGAACTGGAAAGACAGATTGCGACAATTTTCAGAAAGGTAGCTCGGGAGATAATTGAAAAAAAGACGAAGTCAAAAACAGTCGCAGTCGGCAACCTGTCAAAATACCTCGGTCCTTATAAATACTCTTCCCAGATGATTGAAGAAAAGGACACAATCGGGATATCAACCGGGTTGGCGTGGACTCAGGCAGGCGGAGACATTCTTTTCATCGAAGTGGCGGTTATGCCGGGAAAAGGCGGGCTGACATTGACGGGCCACCTCGGCGACGTCATGAAAGAATCATGCCAGGCAGCCATGTCATATATCCGCGCCAGATACGGCAAATTCGGGCTCAAAGAAGATTTTTTCCACAAGATAGACGTCCACGTTCACGTTCCTGAAGGGGCCGTTCCCAAAGACGGGCCGTCAGCCGGGCTGGCGATAACAACGGCGATGATTTCCGCGCTGACCAAAACACCGACAAAAAGAACCGTTGCCATGACTGGGGAAATAACCTTAAGAGGTAGAGCTCTTGAAATCGGAGGAGTCAAGGAAAAAGTCATTGCCGCCCACCGTGCCGGAATTAAAACCATAATTTTGCCCAAAGACAACAAAAAAGATTTGGAAGATATTCCAGATTACGTC